>CAZYPV010000008.1:41090-53525 GCA_964649515.1 uncultured Comamonadaceae bacterium
GTTAGGATTCTGATTGATTTCCTCCAACTTACAAGCTCCAAGAGTCAACAAAAGGAGGAGAGCGATGCTACTTTTTTTCATGATTTTAGAGGGTTAATTGGAGTTGTACACCGAACGACTTGGTGTTTGGTGAGTTGAAGTAATCTCGTCCCATACCGTTGCCTGCTCCAGACAAGGATGTTTCGGGATCAATTCCCGTGTAATTGGTCAGAAGCCACAGATTTCTACTTGTAAAGGCAATGCTCGCTGCTGAAACCTTTAATTTCTGAGCAAGAGACTTTGGAAGGGTGTAAGACAAAGACAAATCTCTCAGGCGCAGCCAATTGACCTCTTCAACTCCTGCCTCACTTACACCTACCAAGCCGTATCTTGAATAAAACGACTGATCGAGATTGATTTCCACCGTATTCGCTTCACCCGTATTGATGTTCACACCTTCCCACACCACAAATTCTTCTCTGCTTTCGGTGTCAACATGGGTACCATGGAAGCGCATTACATTTGCCGTTCCATTGTACATATCTCCTCCTACTCTGATATCGAAAAGAAAAGACAGCGTCCAATTTTTAAGCGAGAATGTATTCCTCAAGCCCGCCGTAAAATGAGGATTGGGATCTCCCACTACCTGACGTTCTCCACTGACAATGGGATACCCTTCGTCATTAACGAGGATGTTCCCCATTTCATCCCTTTCCCAAGCCGTGCCGAGGAGCACTCCATATGGTTGTCCGCTCACCACAGCACTTTGTGTTGATGCTAAACCAAAACTGGCAAGGGGAACTTCATCCAAACCTTCCACAATACCTTCCACCAAGTTTCTTGCTCGGGTAAATTGTAGGCTTGTGTTCCAAGTTATTGCGCGAGGTCCTTCCTGCGATATTTGATAGGACAACAATGCTTCCCAACCTTGGTTGATAATTGGCCCAGTGCCATTCAATACAGCCGTGCTATAACCTGACGAGGCAGGAATAAAACTAACCACAATCGGATCCGTTGTTTCATTTCTGTAGTATGCCAGATCAAAGGTCAATCTGTTTTGAAAAAAACGGAGGTCTGTTCCGATCTCAAAACTTTGAGTTCGTTCTGGCCTCAAGTCGGGATTCCCAATAACCTGATTGGGTTCAAAAGTGATTTGCCCTTGGACAGGAGCACCTGCTTGAAAAAAGTTGGACGTTAAATATGGGCTTGGTGCTCCATTGCCCACATCGGCGAAACTTGTTCTAATCTTACCGTAGTCGAACCATTTCGGCCATGTTTTACCAGGAAGTTCAGTGAAAATCCAAGACAAATTCACCGCTGGGTAGAAAAATGAGTTATTGTTTGCCGGTAGGTTGCTTAGCCAATCATTTCTTCCCGTAAACCCCACATATAGCATTCTTTTCCATCCCACAGTAGCATCTGTGTACACCCCTACTCCTCGTTGTCTTTCGAGGTAATCATCACTAATGATGTTGATTGCGTCAATGTTAGAAAGATCGTAATAATTGGGGATGATGAACCCAACGCCATCTGTGCTCAACTCTTCGGTGTAGTAATCAAAAACGTTGTGACCAAAAGTGAGATCGACATCCCAATCTTCCCCATAATTGTGGTTGAACATGAGGATCAAATCGTTGTTCAAGTCTCGTTGAAAGCCATTCAAAACATTGATCCTGCCGCCCAAATCGCGGTACTCGGCAGAACCACTATCCCAGTAAGAAACAAGGCTGTTTTGATAATAATCAACACTCAAGCGATTGAGTACTGACCATGATTCGTTGAGGGAGTATTTCAATTCGAGATAGGCAATTGCACGGTTCACCGATTCGTTGTTCTGGTTTTTGTTCACGGACCAGTAGGGATTATCATAAACATCGTGATAGGTTCTTTGACTCCCATCCGGCAAGCTGTAAGCCAAAGGTTCATCTGCCGGGTTGTCGAAACCGTTGGCCAAATCGTAATCTACCGGCGCTCTCATCAAGCCAAGCATCACACCACTGAGGTTGCTTCCTCTTTGTGGACGCTGCGCCTTGGAGAAAATGAGATTTATTCCCCCTTTTGCACTCAATGACTTTTTCCAAGTGGTGCTTCCATTCACTTTGAAATTGGTTCTTCGATATGTGCTATTGGGGATGATGCCAGATTGACTCATGTTTCCTACCGACAACAAGATATTTTTGTCTTTTGTCCCCCCTTCAATACTAGCATATTGCGTGAAAGTGGTTCCGTTGATGAAAAAATCATCCTCGGGAATAAACACCTCTCCTTGAATTTCTGGTCCCCAAGAAAATCGCGTACCGGGTATAAATTCTCCTCCCTCTCCCTGACCAAAACGCGTTTGCTTGGACGGTAGTTTATTCACTTGGTCCACAGTGAAGCCGGTTTTAAGGGTAACCCTGCTCCCCTTACCTTGACCGCTTTTCGTGGTAATAATGACAGCTCCGTTACCTGCTCTAATACCGTAAAGTGCAGTTGCAGCTCCTCCTTTGAGCACGGCAATGCTTTCAATATCGTCTGGATTGATATCAATTGCTCTGTTTGCCTGGTCGGTGAAGTTTGAGCCTTGGTAATCATCTGAAATGGGTACACCATCAACCACATAAAGCGGGGCATTATTTCCGCTAATACTCGTGTTTCCTCGAATTCGCACCGTGGTAGATGCTCCTGGACTACCTGAGCTACTTGTGACCTGAACCCCGGCTACTTTGGCATTCAGAGCGTTCATCACGTTTCCCTCGCCGGAGCGATTAAGCTCCTCTCCGTCTACTTCGGTAACGGCGTAGCCCAGTTTTCTTTTCTCCTTTTTGATTCCAATGGCGGCAACTACGGCCTCTTGGATCAATTCAGCATTGGGGATCAGTTTCACATCGATGACACTTTTGCCTTGGATAAGCACTTTTTGGGTTTTGTAGCCAATAAATGAAAACCTCAGAAACCCAGTATCCGACTGAAGGGGTGAAACTTGTAAAGTATATTTCCCATCGATATCCGTACTCGTACCTTGGTTTGCACCAAGCACCAAGACGCTTACACCCGGCATCGGGGTATCATTCTCATCAAGGACGGTTCCCGATATGTTCAATTGTGCCAGCGAAGTGAAGGCAAAACCAATAAGGGAGAAGGCGGCAAGGAAGAACCGCAAAAGTATTTTTGTTTTCATGAAAGGAAGAGTTAAGACTTGAAAGAGGCGAGAAATCCTGGTTTGTCTTAACAATTAAATATCGGCTGCAAACCAACCAAGTGGGCTGGTTTAAAAGAATAGATATTTTTCTTTGCGATATTCATGAAGTCAATATTACTGAATGATAATTGAATTTCAAAGTTTTGATTTCTAGTGTTTTTTTATTCTCTTTGATTCAATGAAGCGCTTTACTACACTCTTCTTCAAAAAACCTGTGGCGTTGAGAAATCTTCAGCCCATCTTCAATTGTTGAGTAAAATCCTAGTTCTAGGAGCTTCAACCCTATTATCCTTTTCTCAAATTAAAAATTACTTTATCATGAAACAATGTTACTTGTTTTGTGCATTTCTGTTGTGCTTAGGAACAATGGATGCGCAGATTATTTACAGCGAAGATTTTGAAAACGGTATGCCTGATGATTATGTATTGGCCAATCTTGACGGACTAACCCCTGATGACCCCGATTTGATCAATATGGCCGATTCAGCATGGACCGTCAAAAGCATTTCTGCACAGGGCTTTGGAAATGGCAACGGAAGCAAAGCGGCCTTTTCGGTCTCTTGGTATGTCAATGACGAAGGACCATCGAACGACTGGATGATTTTGCCCGCAGTAACTCTAGGCGCAGATCCATATTTGCAATGGACCGGAATGGCCATCACTTCTTCGGGAGACTTCAGGGATCAGTATCAGGTTTTTGTGGTTACTGGTGGACAAACTGTTGAAGATTATTTATTGGCCAGTCCACTTTTTGACACGGGCCAAGAAGGAGAGCAAACTGAAGAAACCCCACATAGCTTATTTCTTGGTGACTTTGCTGGAGAAACAGTTTACATCGCCTTTCGAAACACCACCCAACCCTATGACCCCAACGGCCCTGATGGTCCGGGTAATGGAGGAAACGAATTGGTCATTGACAACATTGTGGTGAGTGAAGGTCCCGTGAGCACCAACGATATTTCATCGAGAACCAATTCCTTTTCTTTGTATCCAAGCGTGAACAATGGAGCATTCACCCTGGAGTTTTTGAATCGTTCAGGAAGTCAAACATTTCGCATAATAGACATGCAGGGGAAAGTGGTTTATTCAGCGAACATTTCAGAAAATGCAGCTCTTTATTCACAAGAATACGCCCTTGATTTGAACATTGGACACTATCAAGCCGTTCTGGTGGATGAAAACGGAAACATTGCTACTCAACGAATAGTAGTAGCTCAATAAACTATGGCCAAATACAAATTACTCATTCACGGGGGAGCCGGAACTTTGCTCCCCCACCTTATCACCGAAAAAGAGCAGCAGCAGTATCGCAGTGCTTTGAAGGCCTCCCTCCTTGCTGGAGAAAAGTTACTCGTGTCCGGACGAAGCTCCGAGGAAGCAGTCATAGAAGCCGTTCGAGTTATGGAGGAATCGGCACTATTTAATGCTGGAAAAGGAGCGGTTTTCACCCATCAAGGAACGCATGAATTGGACGCATCTTTCATGTGTGGAAAAACGCTCAAAGCAGCGGCTGTGTGTTCTGTTCAGCATGTACGTAACCCCATATTGCTTTGCAGAGAGATTCTAAAAAGTGAATTTGTGATGCTCCAAGGAAAAGAAGCAGAGAATTTTGCTCGTGAACAAGGCATGGAGTTGGTTTCTAACGATTGGTTCAGCACTTCATTCCGCCGGCAACAACTGAACGACATAAAAGACAGCGGGAAGGTACAGCTTGATCACAGCAATAAAGAAGATAAATATGGAACCGTTGGTGCCGTAGCCATTGACCGTGAAGGAAACGTCGCTGCGGCAACATCAACAGGTGGAATGACCAACAAGCGTTATGGTCGGGTAGGCGATTCTGCACTCATTGGCTGTGGCACCTATGCTTCAAATCGGAGTTGTGCCATTAGTTGCACCGGATGGGGAGAGTATTTCATTCGTTCAACCGCTGCAGTGCGCGTGGCACATGCCATGGAATATGGTCAGATGACACTTGAAGAAGCGGCTAGAAAAGTCATCTTTCAAGATATCGCTGAACTGGGCGGAGATGGCGGTTTGATTGGGATTGATGCCCAAGGTGAAATCACTATGCCCTTCAACACAGACGGTATGTATCGTGGATTAATTGAGGAAGGATCGGACCCAAAAACAGCCATCTTCAAGGAGGATCTCAGCCATTAATTCGCTTTAGAATACGCGCTTTTTCTTTTGCCAAATCCAAAGCTACATCCTCTTTACGTTTCAGTTTAAACAATACCGCTCCCAAATTTATCGCCTCTGTTTGTTTCGGCGCTTCTACCTCCTGCAGGTTCACTCCCAATTCAAGAAAGTGCTTTTCAAACTGGATCTGAAGTTCGATCATGGCGTCAACAGCGGGTATGATTTTTTCTGGAAGAAGTGAAGAGGACACCTGTAAACGCAGCTTCATGAGGTGTGAAGAATAGGATTCCAGAAGTTGCAAAAAGCTGCCTATTTCCAATATTGGCGCGTCCTTTATCACTGCCGGTTGTTCCGCGGTATCCAACAATGCGTTTTTGGCGTTCAATATGCTTGCTAAACGCTTCCTTCTTCCAGCAAAAAGTACGGGGTGGACGGCTTGCATCAAGAAAAAATCCCTGATCTCGAAAACCTTTGCTTCGGCATGTTCCACGATTTCTTCCTCGGTGGCCGGTAATGCAATGTTAAGTATAAGTGCAGCGCTGTTTTTGTCCATCATCCTGAATTCGGTTGCTAACTTAAGAAAATGTTAATCTCTCTGAGGCTTGGAGTCATTTGGTTATATTTGGACTTCCCTAAAAAAAAGCACTATGAATCAATTTTTCTTTTTGTTCGGAGCCCTGCTCACCATGGCCAGTTGTGGTAATGGTGAAAGCACCACGAAAGAGACCTCTAGCGAAGTAAAGGCGGTTGAAGCAGTTGCTTCTTCCAATGAAAAAGAAACCCCTGCTGCTCCAAATTATTTAGTGAATGGAATCACCAAAAAAAATGCAGGTGAGAAAAAAGGAAAGGTGCACATCTTTGGAGACATCACTCAAGCCAAAACGGGTCAAAAAGTGTACCTGTACGAAACAAGAGGAAAAAACCACTATGCGATTGACAGTGTGAAAACCACAGGTACTTCTTTCGATTTTCCGTCGCAAACATTGGCATCAGGATTTTATATGTTGGGATTGAACACCGACCTCAACATGATGGCATTCATCGTGAATCCCGAAGAAAAGGACATCCAAATCCGATTCAAATCAGGAAAACTCGAAAATGCGCCGGAAGCGATCAACAGTCCTGAAAACGAAGCTTGGTTTGCTTATTTCAAAGAAGAAAAGACCATTAATAACGCCATTACCAACCTTCGAAGAAGCAGAAGCAAATCGTCGTTCAAAGAGCGCATTGATCAACAAATTGCCGATAAGGAACGCGAACTTCTTGAAAGGCAGCAGTACTACATCGACAACAATCCTGACACCTACTTTGCTAAGTATTTGAGTTGGAAAGGTGGAGCAGATAAATCCGACATTGGGAAGTATTGGAGTGATGTAGATTTCAGCGATCCCTCACTCATTCGCGCCAACGCTATACCGGATCGCATTCAAGATTTCATGAGAACCTTTGGGGGACACGATGGCGGGAAGTTTTTTAACGCTGTGGATGTATTGAAAGAAAAAGCAGCTGCAGGTGAAAACCCCGACGTACTGGAATTTGTGTTGTACACCACTGCTGATGGGTTTTATCAATCGGGCATGGAAGACCTCACCTTCTACATTATTGACAACCATATCTTGGGTGAAGATTGTGGAATGGACCCGAGTGATATGCTCGAAGCCTTCATCAAAAATGTGAACGACCTCCAAATGGGCAATGTTCCTCCAAACATTGTGCTTACAGACGTTGAAGGGAAACCTCTTGTGCTTCATAATGAAGTGAAAAACAACGACTATACCTTAGTGATGTTTTGGGCGTCTTGGTGCCATAAGTGTGAACAAGAAATTCCGGTTTTGAATCAATTCTACCCTGTTTACAAGCCCAAAGGCTTTGAAGTAGTGGCAGTATCTGTTGACCAAACCGAGCCAGCATGGAAATCGGCCATTGCCAGCAAACAAGTTCCAGGCAGAAATGTAAGCCAGCTCCTTGGGTGGAAATCTCCCGTGGCTCAGGATTATAAAATCACTTCTACCCCTGCTCTCTTCTTGCTCGACAAGGAAGGAAAAATAGTGCTTAAACCGAAGCGCATGTTTGAGGTGAACCGCTTCTTACAAGAAAACCTACCGGGTTGATCAGTGTCCGAATACAAGGACACCGCGGCTGGAGAGCCAAATACCCAGAAAATTCGCTGTTGAGTTTTGAAGCAGTGGCACGTTTGCCCATTGCCGCTATTGAGTTGGACATTGTTGAGGCCATTGATGGGAGATTTGTGCTTGCGCATGACCCTTGGATTTTGGACGAACAAGACAGGGTGAAGGGCTTGCGCGATATTTCGGTGGAGGATTTGAAGCGCTTGAGCATTCCACCCAGTTCTAAGATCGACTTCCCTGAGCAAGAAAAACACCAGTGTCCGTATATTTTTTTGGATGAGTTGTTGGCCCTCTGGCCCGTTTCCGGACCAACGCTAAATATCGAAATCAAGTCCAAGGCCATTTGGGAGGGACGCTATCAAAGCGAATTCTCCGTCCTCAGCGACCGCCTGATAGAACAGCTTTCGGCTTGCCAATTGGATGTTCATTTGCAGAGTTTTGACTGGAGATTGGTGCAGCAGTTGTACACTTTGAGTGCACATCCCGTGAGCTGGTTGTGTGAAACACCTCGGGAGTTAAATGATTTTCAGCAGAGCATCCCTTACCCTGGGCAATATCTTCATGGACTCGGCTTGCACCATTCTTTGGTGAACGAAAACTTGGTAAAATGGTGTGCCTATGCGGGATTAGACATGGCCGTTTGGACCGTGAACCGATTGGATGTTTTGGATGAAATGCTTGATTTTGGTGTTAGGAACATCATCACCGACGAACCCCTAAAAGTCATTGAGCACGTAAAGTCCAAAGGAATGCGTTTGGAAACCGATTTTTGGCAGTTAGCTTAGGGCAGCAAGGTGCTTTTGGTAGAGATCAACCACAATTCCATCGGAAAGCCCCACCTTAGGAACAATCATCTTCTTCACTCCTGCAAGTTCCATAACGCGAATGTAGATTTCCGTAGCGTGTGTGATGACATCCGCTCTATCCGGCTTCAGGCGAAGTTGAGTGATCCTCTCGGAAACCTCATATCCGGAAATAAAATCGTGAATTTCTTTTAGCTCCTTCATTGAAATGGGCTCCAACATTTTACGCCTGCTCATTTTGTAAACACGGTTGATGTTTCCCCCCGTGCCGATGGCCGTGTATTTATTGTCTTTGCTCAGAATCTCTTCTTCGATCCATTTTTTCACCGAACGCCATTCTCCGGGTTTCGTTTTTCCCTGAAGGGCTCGAACCGTTCCGAGTTTGAAGCTTTTGGATTTCACCCGAACGCCGTTTTTGATGATGGACAATTCTGTGCTTCCTCCTCCCACATCGATGTAGAGGTAACTTTTCTTCGTATCAATTTTATGCTGATCGAAGTTGCCGAAAATCAAGTCGGCCTCTTCTCTCCCGGTAATAATTTCAATAGGCAGGTTTGCGTCTTGAAGAATGTGTTTCACCACCTCTTTTCCATTGCTTGCCTCTCGCATTGCTGATGTTGCACAAGCTCGAAAACTCACTACCTCATGCACCTCCATCAGGTACCAAAACGCCTTCATGGTGGTGGAAAGCTGTGCTACTTTTTTCTTTGAAATGAATCCTTTATCAAAGGTATCCGCCCCCAAACGAATGGGTACTCGGGTAAATGATACTTTCTGAATATGGGTTCCTGTTTTATGTTCAATCACCTCTTCAACCAGAAGTCGAACGGCATTGGATCCGATGTCTATCGCTGCAAATTTCAAAGTGTTGTTTTGACGAAGATAGGAAAAGCCTAGAGTATTGAAAAAGCCAGATTATTTGCCTTTTTTCAACTTGGACTTATAATACTCATAAACAGCCAACTGCGAATTCACTAGTCCGCGAGAACGAGAAGCACTCTGATAACTGTTGCTTTGTTTTTCATCGATAATCCTCGTTTTTACATTGTCTTTGAACTGAAGATTCAAGTACTCTGTGATCTCCGATTGCAATTTGATATCGTAAATGGGCACGGTTACTTCAATGCGATGATCGAGGTTTCTTGTCATCCAATCTGCACTTGAAATAAAGTACTTGGGTTCTCCACCATTGCAAAAGGCGAAAATTCGTGCATGTTCAAGAAAGCGTCCGACAATGCTGGTTACAGAAATGTTTTCACTCATCCCCTTCACCCCGGGAATCAAAGAACAAACACCCCGAACAATGAGCCGAATGTTGACCCCAGCGTTACTTGCACGGTAAAGTTTCTGAATCATCCCTGCATCCACCAAGTTATTGATTTTTAGAATAATCCAGGCTTTCTCGCCCGCTTGAGCGTTTTTGATCTCCTTTTGAATTTGCGCCATCAGCTTGCGTCGGTTGTTGTAAGGGCTTACCAACAAATGGCGATAAATTCCGCGCTCATAGTTGTTTTCAAAGAAGGAAAATAACTTTCTGCACTCGCCAGTAATCCTTTTATCTGCGGTGAGCAGAGAGAGGTCGCCATAAATCCGAGCTGTTTTCTCGTGAAAATTCCCGGTACCGATATGGGCAATGCGTTCTGATTTCCCCTTTTCTTTTCGCGAGATGAGGATAAGTTTAGAATGTACTTTTAGTCCTGGAACACCAAAAATCACCTTGACGCCAGCATCTTGAAGCACCTCAGAAACGCTGATGTTATTTTCTTCATCGAAGCGGGCCTGAAGCTCTACCACAACAATCACTTTTTTCCCATTTTTGGCGGCATTCACCAAAGCATTGATGATCTGTGAATTGCTTGCCACACGGTACAGGTTGATGCGGATACTTCTCACATAAGGATCGATGGCCGCCTCTCGAAGGAGGTCGACAATGTAGCTGAACTTCTGATAAGGATAGTGCAGTAGAATATCGCGCTTCTTGATTTCTTGAAGGATGTTCTTCTTTCCTTGCAAATGCTTATGGGCGAGTGGAGGAAGTGGTTCAAAACACAAGTCTTTTCGACCAAAAGAAGGAAAGCCCATGAGGTCCTTTTTATTGTGGTACCTCCTACCTGGAATCAATTCCTGACGGTCTTTGATGTCCATCTTCTTAAGGAAATACTGCAGCATATCTTCTGGCATGGCTTCGTCATACACAAAACGAACATACTCTCCTCTTTTTCTGCGATCAAGTGAGGTACTCATTTTCTCCATCAACGATTTAGAGATGTCGTCGTCAATATCCAACTCTGCATCGCGGGTGATTTTGAAAGTGTAGGCCTCTACATCGCTTGCTTGAAAAATGGTGAAAACACGTTCCAACTTCAGTCGGATCACATCTTCGGCGAACATGACATACTGAGCGTCCCCTTGCTTTGGCAGAACCACGAAACGCGAAATGTGCTTGGGCAATTCTATGATGGCATGTTTAAACTTTGTGCCCGACTCCCCTTCAAGCACCATTCTCACCGCCAAATAGACGGCATCATCTCCTAGCTCGGGAAATCCGCGTTTGGTTGAAATCATGATGGGAACCAAGGACGGACGTATGTTCTCTGCGAAATACTGCTCTGCAAATGCCCGCTGCTCGTCGTTCAAATCATGCTCATCGATAAAAAAGATGTTTTCTTCTCTAAGTTCTAATTCGAGTTGATCAAAGGTGTTCTGATATTCCTCTTGGAGAGATATCACTTTTTCACGAATGTCGCTCAAGGTTTCCTCCGGCTCAAAATCGAGTCCGGTAGTTACTCGTTTGCCCAATTTTGACAATCGGTTCAAACTCGCCACACGCACCCGAAAAAACTCATCCATGTTGTTGGAAAAAATTCCAAGAAAACGCATTCTTTCGATCAGTGGGTTGCTGCTGTCTTTTGCTTCTTGCAGCACTCTTTCATTAAACGATAACCAGCTTAACTCTCGATTGACAAAACGTTCTTGGGTATTTTTTGACATGAAGGCACTTTTTTCGAACACAAAAGTACGGCTTCGAGTGTTTGGGGAATGTTAAGAATTCATGAGAAAGCGATTTAAAAAGAATTCATTCACAGCGCAAGGACTAGCATCTTCATTGCTGAATCATTTTCATTTTTTCGTCTTCCATGATTGATCTTAACTCCTCATTATTGGGGTTTTCTTGAAATGCTTTTACTGCCTGAATGTAATCTGGATGAGCTCGGTATTTGAAATCGAGAAACAAATAGGAGCCGAAGAAAAACAGTCCGCCAGAAATAACCAAGGCAAATGCAGCTCTCTTTTGGATGTTTTTCACTACCGGAAGTGCTTCTTTGTTGGCTAATACTAGGGAGCTTACGACAACCCCCAGATTTGCTATCAACGAAAACAAAAGCAACACATTTGCCCCAGGCCAATGAAGAAGTTTAAACATACTACCCACGGCACCTACGCATAAGGCAATACCGGTGATGATGGACAAAGCAATCCAAGGTTTACTTCCCTTGGGGTAGCTTTCCTTTTTGAAGGCAACACGAAGTGGAAGATTGTGGAGCAGGGCGAAGCTGAAATATTGATAAAACACCGCTGCAAAACTCAAACTGAGAACGAGTAAGATATTTGCTCCTGGAATGGAATAGAGGCTCATCACAGCAGCAATGAGTGCGATACTTAGGGTAATGATTTCTGTCTTTTTCATAACAAGTAAGATGAATGATGAATTTAATCAGATAATGATACCAAGTTGAAAAAGGAACGAAAAATCCGTGATTTCGCTCAAGCACAAAGGAAAGTACTTCAGTTACAAAATGGTTTTGGAAGGACGGAAGTTGGTGTTTATTTTAGGGGAGATGATTCATCAAGGTTTGGACAAAGCACGCGGCTGAAAGGATTGTGGAAGCGCTTGGCTTTGTGCGTTTCGGAGTGGGTTTGGGGCTGGTTTTTAGTGAATTTGCTTCATCCACAAACTCAGGGGGTTCATCCACAAAATGGACAAAAAAGTCAGTTCAAAATTCCCTAGTTTCGAAGCGCTGGAGGGGGAGGGAGGGCCCGCCAGGGCTGAGTAAAATTTGGAACGAATATGAAGAAAAGAACTGCATTCACAAATTCCTGACTCCTCCGTTACCACCGATTTCATTGCACACCACGAGGAGATCAAACAATCCCCCAACGCCATCAAACCTCCATCAACCTACTACTCTCCTTCTCTCCT
>CAZYPV010000008.1:53625-61697 GCA_964649515.1 uncultured Comamonadaceae bacterium
CCCTCTATTTCCTAACTCCATTGGATTTCTCCTTCCATAAAAAATCCACATCACCCTTGTATCGACTTGTTCAACCATGAGATCATTTTTCGCTGGTGCTCCTGCTTTACTTCCAAAAGAACCTCCCCACCCTCTCTGAGCACGAGTCGAACACCGTACCCCATATTTCCTCGCACCAATAAGCCTTCAACCCGTAAAAGATCATAATTGCGTAAAGGAATGCCATACACTTCTAAACGAACGCGAACATACATAATCATGCCGTTGGAGGTGCGCTCGAAGTTGCAATACTTGATGACCGACGTGCTTTCTAACAACTCGTCCAACTCCAAATTCCCGCTTTTGCTTAAAATGGCGCGCGGACTCCCTGTTCCACCAGCTTTTATCGATTGAAAGAAATTCAGAGGGGTTCCAGAAATGGCATGCACTTCTGCCCATCTTCCCGGATCGTTATAAGTTAAATTCCAGTACTTCATTGTTCCAAAGACGTTGATATTTCCCATCCGGATCATAGCGCTCTGCCTGTCCACGAGTGTTGAATTTTCGTTGCGGACGAGGGTCATTACCCACTCCTGCAACATAGATCCAGTTTCCATAGTTACTGCAGGGGTCGTAATCAAGTAAGTGGTGTTCAAACCAAGCAGCGCCCATTCTCCAATCTACTCCCAAGTCATGAACCAAATAACTGGCTACATTTTGTCTTCCACGATTGCTCATCCAGCCCGTTTTGGCCAGTTCTTTCATGTTGGCATTCACAAATGAATCTTTGGTGGTTCCATTGATCCAATGACCAAAAGCACGTTTGTTTTCGATGCCCGGACCTTTCGTTTTGATGCCCGACTTCCAGAAGATCCGGTCTCCATATTTCATCGAAACGAAACGAAAATAATCTCGCCAAATGAGCTCGAAAATGAGCCAGTAGGTGCTTTCGTTGGAACCGTGTTCCGACTCATATCTGCGCACTTCTTCATAAATCTCACGGGGGCTGAAGCATCCTTTTGCTAACCACGGTGAAAATTTTGAACTGTAACCTTCTCCCAAGAGTCCATTTCGGGTCTTCTTGTAAACGCTGAGTTGTTTGCTCTCGAAGAAGTAATGGTCCAAACGCTCCCAAGATGCCTCAATACCTCCCTCGAATTCCAATACCCCTCTTGGGTCTAAACGCGGCTCTTCAACGGGAAAATGATCCCATGAAGGCAATGAATGTGCAGGGATTTTTGGGCTATTAATCGCTTGTGGTTCAGGGAGTGATGGACGAATGCTCGACTTCTTCTCGGCATCTTTGCGAAATGAAGTGAAGATGTCGGGAATATCTTGCAATCCATAAGGTAAATCATCTGGATGAAATAAGGTCTTACCCTCTTCTTTCAGCAAAGAAAATTCACTCAGTTGCGCCTCGGTTTGCAATTCTTCAAAAGTGTGTTCGGTTTCACAATAAATGGTGGAACATGAATACTCTTCCTTCAAATCTCGAAATACCTGTGCTACGTTCCCTTTTTTGATGATCAACTCGCTTCCGAGATCACGCACTGCACCTTGCAAAGAAGCGACGCACTGCAACAGAAATTTCGTGCGATGTGCACCCGTTTTCACAAATCCCCACTCATCTTCTTCCCATTCTCTTTCATCAAAAATGTACACCGGAATCACCTCCTCCGCTTCTCGAACCGCCCGGGTGAGTGCAGGGTTATCTCCCAATCTCAAATCATTCCGAAACCAATAAAACGCCCTTTTCATAGATCATCTATATTTTTCAAATACAACTCTGCCCGTTCAAGAATGTTCTCCTTTTTGTCTTGCCCCATCTTCGCCCAAGTGCGGTAGGCCATTCCTATTCGTGGGTTTTTCTTTAATTTTTCTTCATGCCGATCGTAAAAGTGCCAGTACAAAACATTGAACGGACAAGCGCCCTCTTCCCCACCTTTGAGCTCGGGATTGTATTTACAACTGGAGCAGTAATTGCCCATTTTTTTGAAGTAATTGGCCGAACTCACATAGGGCTTCGTACCCACAATACCACCATCGGCGAACTGACTCATCCCGCGCGTATTGGTGATTTCCACCCACTCAATGGCATCAATGTAAATACCTAGATACCACTGGTCAACCTCGTCGGGGTGAATTCCCGCTAGCAAAGCAAAATTCCCTGTAACCATCAATCGTTGGATGTGATGGGCGTAAGCGTAGTCCAAGCTTTGGTTGACTGAATGCCCTACACATTTCATTTTGGTTTTTCCGGTCCAGAAGAAATTAGGGAGGTCCCGCTGATGATCTAAAAAATTCATCGTCGCGTACTCGGGCATCTTCATCCAATAAATGCAACGCATGTATTCTCGCCAACCTAGAATCTGTCGAATAAAACCTTCCACTTGGGCTATTCCCGCGTGGTTTTCATCTTCATAGAAGCGCTGTTCCACCTTGTCAATAACTTCCAAAGGAGAAATCATTTTGGTGTTGAGGGAAAAAGAAATTCTACTGTGATAAATGCTCCAATATTCGGTGGTCATGGAGTCTTGAAACTTCCCAAAAAGCGGCAAGCATTCTTCCACAAAAAAATCGAGTACTTCCAAACTTTCCTGCCTGTTCTTTGGCCAGAGAAGGGACTCTTCGTCTACACGACCAATATACTCGACACCGCTAGCATCGATCATTTCCTTCAGTTGGCTCACATCGTGAGAAAAAACGATGGGTTCTGGTGGGCGATGGTTTTTAGGGAGCTTGTTGCGATTGTCATGGTCATAATTCCACTTCCCTGTTATGGGCTGATCTTCCACCATGAGTACGTTGTGCTTCTTCCGCATGAAACGGTAGAACGTCTCCATAAGATAGGTTTTCTTCCCGTCGAAGAGCGACCTAAACTCATCCACTTCAGCAGCAAAATGTTCGGTAGAAAATCGTGCCGTAGGTATTCCCAACTCATCGCAAATCGTCTTCAATTGTTGATCTAAACGATATTCGTCGGGCGACATATACTCGAACCTTTCAAAGTTGTTTTTCTCAATGATCGCCTTCAAATTGCTAGCCAAATCCTGTTCGTTCTGGGGATCATCTAGATTCAGATAAATCACCTCTTTCCCTCTGGCTTGGAGCTCTTCGGCGAACGATCTCATCGCTAGGAAAAAAGCCAAAATCTTTTGTACGTGATGTTTGACATAATCCGTTTCTTGGCGCATTTCCATCATCACATAAACGCAATTTTCGTCGTCCTTGAACCATGAGTGTTTTCCGTTGAGCTGATCGCCTAAGATGAGTCTAAGAGTGCGTTTCATGGTTTTTTATGTGCTTGATGGTTTCTTTTTCATTCCGCTGCAACGTTTGCTGCAATATTTGACCTCATCCCAATTCTTTTCCCATTTTTTGCGCCAAGTGAAAGGGCGATCACAAACGGGACACATTTTGGTGGGGAGATGGGTCTTTTTCACCCTAAAAGAACATCCATTGTTGCGATATGTTTATTAAGCATGTCAGTAAAAAACATCAAAAACCTCACCTACGAAGAGATTGACCGAATCATTGAAATGGCCTGGGAAGACCGCACCCCTTTTGATGCCATCGAACTGCAGTTTGGCATAGCGGAAGGCGATGTAATTAAGTTGATGAGAAGAGAACTCAAGCCCCAATCGTGGAGAAAGTGGCGGGCAAGGGTGCAAGGTAGATCTACCAAACACATGAAACTGCGGCCATTCACAGAAGGTAGGCATCGTTGCAGCAGGCAAAGGGCGATCAGTGGAAATCGGATTAGTAAGCGCTAAATGCGATTCGGGCGTTTTCAACCAGAAAAGCCTCAACAGATATGATTAAAAAGCAATTTTGCCCTTGCTCTTTTTTAAGGGGTATTCTTTCATAAAAACGCTTTCAGACAAATCGAACTTGGTTGCTAATTTTGAGATCACCGACTTGCTAAATCCCCTTTTATAATTTAGTATTTCAGAAATGACGGAAGGAGAAATTTTCAGTTCCTTACTCAGAGCCAGACCAGAAATGGAGTGCTCCTTGAGAAGTGCTTTCAAGAGTGACACCGGTTCTAATCTGAGCAATGGGGAATTCAGACTTCGATGGTAGTCTTGAATAACAAGATCCAAAAGGTAATATTCATCCTTCAATTGCTGCTTCTCTTCTCCATGAGCTAGAAGAATGCCTAAGCTTTTATGCCGCTCGCAATACTCGTGGTATTGCTCTTTATTTTTAATTTTTGATAGCATTATTTCACATTTACACTTGGCTTACCCTGCAAGCATCTACCTTATCATAAGACGCATGAGTTCCTATGAAAGCAATATATAAACAGCAGGATTGATAAAAATTATAATCACAAATCATTCGGTAATTATTCCCTCCTATCTTAAAAATGACCCGCTTGTTTTCACAATTCGAAACCAAACGTGCATGAGGAAAATCATCCATCAAATCATTAACGCTCGACCAATCACATCCTTTAATTTTCGATAGGAATAGTATAAAACTTGGCTGAGCTTGAGAATTTTGTTCTACAAATCTCACAATCTTCGCTGCACTTATTACCCTAACTTTCATACAAATATATTCAATTATTCGCATTTTGCGAAAGACAAAACACTTGAAGTACCGAATACATTTTGAGTGAAAAAAATTTAAAGAGTCCTTCTTTTTAGATGGTACTGTTTATTTTGTGGAGGACATCATTGTGCCTATTTGGCCATTGAATGAAATGGAAACTGGACCGTTGAAAAAAGAACAAGCAGGATTGCATTCCTTTCAGAACCCCGAATCCACAACCGATCTTCCTACTTGTTAAGACCGCGCCTTCTCTAGCTCTTCCAAC
The DNA here is from genome assembly GCA_964649515.1 of uncultured Comamonadaceae bacterium. Lineage (GTDB taxonomy): Bacteria > Bacteroidota > Bacteroidia > Flavobacteriales_D > Sanyastnellaceae > CALKGK01. The sequence continues at coordinate 58,427 of CAZYPV010000008.1, forward strand.
TTCTTCCCAGTAAGAAACTCGAGAGCCATTTTATTGAAAACGTGCGGTTGTTCGATGTTGCAAACATGACCACAATTCTCCATGATCATCATGGTTACCTCTTCCTGCACCTTTGCAAATTTCTGAGCAGCATTGAAAAAAACATGATCTTGATCGCCCATAACAATGAGGCTCATCTTGTCTACCGGACGATAAAAATATTCTCGCAGTACTTTGAAAAAATGATTGTACAAACCAATCCACTTGAGGTATTCTTTCGGAGTGAGTTTTTTGGATTGAACTCGGAAAATCATGCGTGAAAAGCGGTGGTTTTTCTTCGGCAATACAATCCAAGAAAAAAGTTTGTACATGACATGATAAGGAAGGATGAAATTCAACACCTTCGCCGAGTGCATGAACACCTTCATTTTCAAAGTCGCTTTAAACACGCCTCCCGCCATCACTTGGCGCTTGATGAGTTTTGGTCTGGCGATATCCACTTGCTGAAGGAGAATGCTTCCCAAGCTGAGCGACATAAAATTCGCTTCTTTGATTCCGTGGTGATCGACTACTTGAAGAATATCTTGAGTCACTACACGAAAGTCGTATTCCTCGTAATGCGGCTCTATGTTTTTGCTCTTCCCATGATCCCTCAGGTCCATCAACAATAAATTGAAATATGGAGCAAAGGCATCAACTTGGTACTTCCATGTTTCTACCGCACCACCGGCACCGTGAATAAAGACGAGCCATTCGGCATCATCACCCAAAAAGTGTACTTCGTTGTATAACATGGTCATCTGTTTCTGCTCCCAGGCAAGGTATGCGTTACAAGAATACGAGCATTTTCTCGAATCACCGTCGGATCTTGTCTGAAATTCCAGATCAAATCTCGGGCTTTTTTCGCAGAATGTTCTAAAGTAACAATTGGTTCAGGGTAGTGTTCTAACTGTGGATAATCAAACATCATGCGTTCCATTGGACTCAACTTCCAAGGTTCAATGGCTATATCGGCAGGTAATCCGCGCAATTCGGGCACCCATTTTTGGATAAACTCTGCTTCTGGATCGTGGTCTTGCGCCTGTTTCGTGGGGTTGTAAATTCGAAGAGTATGCACTCCCACTAATCCGGCTTGCATCTGAATCTGAGGAAAGTGAATCCCCGGTTCAAAATCTAAAAACAAGCTCGCCAAATGGTCTGCCCCTCGCTTCCAATGCAAAAACAAATGGTGAGAATGGAAACTGATGAGCATGGCCCGCATCCTAAAATTCAAATAACCCGTTTCCGTCAAACACCGCATGCACGCGTCCACCAAAGGAATACCTGTAGTCCCATTTTTCCAGCGCTCGAAGGCCACTTCATCTTGATGAAAAGGCAAACGCTCATAGCCTCGATTGAACAGCGCTGTCTCCACCCTGCACTCCATTTCAAACTTCTGAATGAAATGACAATGCCAGTGCAAGCGAGAGATGAAGTTCTGCATGCTGCGTTGCCATCCTGGTTTGGCTTTGTGCTTCAAGGCTTCGTGGTACACTTCACGCAAACTCAAATTCCCCCAAGCGAGGTAAGGCGACAATCTACTGCAGGTGCTCCTGCTTCTTTCAGGCTTTGAAATTCCTCCCGAATATCCTTTTCCGCGCGACTCAAAGAAGCTTTCAAGATACTTCCAAGCTTTTCTCACACCGCCCGCTTGTCGGCTTTTTTTTCTGGGTGATGAAAATGCAGTTTCCTTGAACCATTGCGCAGGTTTTGGAAGGGTCTTTTGTGCTTCTGGAAGTTGATTGAAATCGGGGTGTATCAGCGCCGAATGCATGTATTCGTGCCAAAGTTCGTTCCATCGATAGCGGTTTTTTAATCCTCGAATAACGGCGTTGTGTTGAAACTCGTGCCATTGAATGCCCTGTTTTTGGAAGTAAGCCGACATTCGTTTATCGCGCTCGAAGGTGATACCGATACCAATTTCTTCATGACTAAAAACGGTCTTGATGGTGTAGGCTTCGCGAAGCAAATCAAAACCCTCCTCCACTTCGCCAATACCGCTAAGCAGCGGCACATTCCATTGCTCAAGGAAACGCTCTAAATCGTTTAAGGATTCTTGAACGAAGGTCCAGTGCCTGTCGCTGTGCACTGGGGCCGACATCAGCTCAGGTTCAAAACAATAAAGTACAACGATGGGGTAAGGATGCTTGAGGGCAGCATCAAAAGCAGCATGGTCTCGCCAGCGGAGATCGCGTTTCAGCCAAACAACACTTACCTCAGGCTTCATCTTACCAGCCTTTTTTGAAGTCGTTCAAATGTTGGAGTTCTTCGTCTTTCTTGGCAAAACTCAAGCGAAATTGCTTGCTTAAACCGTGGTATCCGTCCAGAGCAACGATCCCTGCTGCGCCTTGCTCGGCAATATCGAGATAGCCGTCTTGAGCCAAAAATGCTTCATCAAACTTCACCCATTCTACAGTTCCGCTAATGAAATAACAACCATTTGATATCGGGAATTTGTTTTCCAAGCGCATTCCATAGCTCAAGGGTGAATTGCCAACGTAAGGAGCGTGAAAATCTTCGTAATACGCTTCCTCCAAATCGCACCAATCGAATTCAGACGCATTTCTTTCTGAACGCGCAGAGGTATAGTGGGCCTTTTCCGAAAGCTCCGTTGTCACCATATTGATGGTGTACACCTCCGTTTCGAGGATGTTGTCCCAAGTGTGGCGCTCAACCGTGGGCGGACGCATCACAAAACCCAACATTGCGGGATTGGCTCCAAGGTGCACCACCGAGGAAAACAAAGCCACATTGCTCAAGCCTTCCTTGCTTTTTGTGGCGATGAGGTTTGCGGGTTTTACTCCACTGATGGAATTGATGAATCGACCACGGAACCGTCCGTCGAGCTCAGCCAACTGTTCTTTGGTCCAAATCATCTTATTGCCGACATTCCACCGTCCAAATGCAAAATTTGTCCGGTCATCCATGAACTTTGATCGCCCAATAAATAAGCCGCACTCGCCGCCAATTCTTCGGCAGAACCAATGCGTTTTAAGGGATGACGTTCATTGGCTGCCTCCCGTTTTTTATCGTTGTTTAAAAGCCCTTCCGCCAAAGAAGTATCGGTAAGCGATGGCGCAATGCAATTCACCCGAATGCTCGGTGCTAATTCTGCCGCCAAGCTTCTTGTGAGTCCTTCCACCGCCGCTTTCGCCGAAGCAATGCTTGCGTGAAAAGCCATCCCAGTTTGAACAGCCACCGTAGAAAACAAAACCACACTAGGGTGCTGACTTTTCTTCAGTAATTTCAAATT
>CAZYPV010000008.1:61797-66089 GCA_964649515.1 uncultured Comamonadaceae bacterium
CTGATCTCGCAAGGCTTTACCTATTCCGCGAGAATCGCCAATGATTCCAATGTGCTTCATGATTTTTCTGTGAGTTGAATGATTTTCTTCTCAATTTCATCTGCCTTAGCCATGAGTGCATCCGACTTGGTACGGTCGATTTTGCTCATATCAAAAGCCTCCTTCAGGAGTTGTTCACGTTGCTTTCTCAGCTTCGCGATGGGGTCTTTTTTGAATAGTCCAAACATGTTGATTTAACACCTTTGGGGCTGTGAAGTTCAAAACGGAAAGGCGGATTACGTGAATGCCGGAATACGGGATTTCAATATCAATATGGACGCAATCCAAATGAGGAATATACTTCGGACGATTTTATCCGATTTCAGGTCAAGTAATTTAAAGATGGACGCACGATTCCAAGGTCATCTTTCTCTTGTACCTTATTAAAAAAAACACCCGGGGGACAGCACCCCTGTCCCCTGACACGAAGTTCGGAAGGAAAACAATGCCGCGCTTGAAGACTTTACCTTCACTCCTCTTTTCTTTGTCTTTGACAGCATTCTCCTCAAAACACCTCAAAAAGTGCAATCCAAATAAGGCCAAGCGAAGAACTAGGAGCAATAAAAAACTGATCATTAACCCAAAAAGAAGGATCGAGCCTTACGCCCAATCTAACCCAAAGCCGCCAACTTCTCTTCCAAGACCTTGATTTTCGACTCGGCGTCTTCCTGCTTTTTGCGTTCTGAAGCTACTACAGCTTCTGGGGCTCCTGCCACGAAACGCTCGTTGCCCAACTTTTTCATTACGCTGTTCAAAAAGCCTTTGGTGTATTCGAGTTCGTTTTCCAACTTCTCCCGTTCGGCATCCAAATCAATGCTATCACCAAAAGGAACAAAGTACTCGTTGCTTTCAACCACAAATGAGAAACAACCCTCAGGCTTGTCTGAAATATACTCTATGGCAGACACGTTGCAAAGATGAGCAATCACAGCATCGAAGGACTTATCTTCTTTGGCGTTGATTTTTACTTGGAGCTCAATAGCTTCTTTGTTGGCAATTTGATTTTCCTTGCGGATGGTTCTGATCGCGGTGATCACTTTCTCGGCCAACTCAAACTGCTCTTGAATAGGGCTTGCCTCTGCCTTCATTTCTGGCCAAGAAGCAACGATAAGTGCATCTTCTGCATTCTTTCTTTCACCCAAATAGTGCCAAATTTCTTCGGAGAGGAAGGGCATGAAGGGATGGAGCATTTTCATCAAATCTTCGAAGAAAGCAACTGTTCGTTGGTAGGTTTGCTCGTCAATGGCCTCACCATAAGGCGGCTTGATCATCTCCAAGTACCACGAGCAGAAGTCGTTCCACACCAATTTGTAGGTTTTCATCAAGGCGTCAGAAATCCTGAAGCGATCAAAATCTTGGTTCACTTCTTCCAACACGGTGGCCATTCTGCTTTCAAACCACTGAATGGCCGTTGCAGCTGCCGGACGTTGTTCTATATCTTTTCGCTCCCACATGTTGATGAGGCGGAAGGCATTCCAAATCTTGTTGGAGAAGTTTCGCCCTTGTTCGCACAACTTTTCGTCGAAAGGCAAATCGTTTCCTGCTGGCGAAGTGAGCAACATACCAACGCGCACCCCGTCTGCCCCAAACTGCTCCATTAAGTCGATAGGATCTGGGGAGTTACCGAGTGATTTCGACATCTTTCTACCGAGCTTATCCCGCACAATGCCCGTGTAATACACATTCTTAAATGGCAATTCACCCTGATACTCATAACCCGCAATGATCATTCTCGCTACCCAGAAGAACATGATTTCAGGAGCGGTTACGAGGTCGTTGGTTGGGTAATAATAATCGAGTTCTTCTTTGCTGTAGAAGCCGTCAAACACCGAAATGGGCCACAACCAAGAGCTAAACCAAGTGTCCATTACGTCTTCGTCTTGCTTCAAATCTGCCAGGGTCAAGCTGTTGTTGCCTGATTTTGTCTTGGCCTTTTCTAAGGCGGCCTCTGCGGTTTTCGCTACAACAAAATCTTCTTCGTTCTCACCAAAGTAAAACGCTGGAATGCGGTGTCCCCACCAAAGTTGCCTGCTGATGCACCAATCTTTGATGTTCTCCATCCAGTTGCGGTAGCTGTTCTTGAACTTTGCAGGATGAAACTGAATGTCGTCGTTCATCACATGCTCCAAAGCGGGCTTAGACAAGTCTTTCATGTCCAAAAACCACTGCAGGGATAAACGCGGCTCAATCACCACGTCCGTGCGCTCAGAATACCCCACTTTATTGGTGTACTCTTCTTCCTTTACCAACAAACCTGCTTCTTTCAGGTCGATGGCAATTTCTTTTCTCACTTCGAATCGGTCTTTACCGGCGTATTTACCTGTATTCTCAGACAGCGTTCCATCGGCATTCAAAATTTCGATGATTTCCAAGTCGTGCTTTGCGCCAAGTTCGTTGTCGTTCACATCGTGGGCTGGGGTAATTTTCAAACAACCGGTTCCAAACTCCATGTCCACATACTCATCTTGGATGATGGGAATCGACCGTCCAACGATAGGTACGATGGCTCTTTTTCCTTTGAGGTGATGGTAGCGCTCATCATCGGGATGCACGCAAATGGCACTATCGCCGAGGATGGTTTCTGGTCGGGTTGTCGCAATCACCAAACGCTCATCGCTGCCTTCAATTTGATAGGCTACGTGATACAATTTCCCTTGAACCTCTTTGTAGATGACCTCTTCATCACTCAAAGCCGTCAGCGCGGCAGGATCCCAATTGATCATGCGTTTTCCACGGTAGATTTTTCCTTTTTCGTAGAGGTCGAGAAAAGTATCAATCACGCTTTCGTAGTACTTTTCGTCCATGGTGAAACGCGTGCGCTCCCAATCGCAAGAAGCCCCAAGTTTCTTCAACTGATCGAGGATGATACCACCGTGTTTGTGGGTCCATTCCCACGCGTGCTCCAAAAAGGCATCTCGAGAAAGGTCGGACTTCTTAATTCCTTCTTTTCGCAGCTTCTGCACCACTTTGGCTTCTGTAGCGATAGAAGCATGATCCGTTCCAGGAACCCAGCAAGCATTGTATCCTTTCATCCGCGCTCTTCGAACCAAAACATCTTGAATGGTGTTGTTCAACATGTGCCCCATGTGCAAGACACCCGTTACGTTTGGTGGGGGAATAACCACCGTGTAGGATTCTCTACCATCGGGTTTTGAGTTGAAGTACTTGTTCTCCATCCAGAAGGCATACCATTTGTCTTCAATGGCACGTGGATCGTATTTGCTTGGAATTTCCATAGTGTTCAGCTGAGCCGCAAACGCGGATAAGTTTGCAAAGTTAGTAGGGTCAACGGGCTGCACAAAAAATGTGGGAGGAAAAAATTCCATCAACCAGCAAAAGAAAAATACAGCCTAAGAGGTCCAAAGCACCAACAAACACAGGACTTTAGCGCTGTTAATGTTTTGTTAAAAGCAGAACCCTTTCGAAAAAAGCCGCGTAAGTTTACCTCAGATATTCAATGAAACTAATTATTTAAACCCTTATAACATGAAAAAGGCAATTTTTTCTCTCTTGTTTGTTCTCGGTGCTGTTTTCGCCGTTCAAGCTCAAAATGAAGTAGTATCAGGTCCGGCGATTGAAGTGGACAAAGACGTTCACGATTATGGTGTAGTTGCTAAAGGTGGCGATACCAACTGTGAGTTTGTTGTGACCAACAGCGGTACAGAGCCATTGATCATTTCTAAGTGCAAAGGATCTTGTGGATGCACCGTTCCTAAGTGCGACACTACTCCTATTGCTCCAGGTCAAACTTCTGCAATTAAAGTGAAGTACGACAATACCCGTGTTGGACCAATCAACAAGTCGGTAACCATTACTTCTAACGCTGTTAACGAGCCAACGAAAGTAGTTCGTATCAAAGGAACCATCACCGCTACTGAAGCTGCTGGTTCTCCGGTGAAGCAACAAAGCTCTGGTGCGCCAGTGAACAAATAATTCAATACGGACATGATCCTATTGATGATCTTATTGTTGAACTCCGCTGCGGTTTTAGGACCGTATGCGGAGTTTTCTTTTGACGATAAAGTGTACAAGGCTGACCCGATCACGGAAGGCGAAGCATTTCATCACACCTTTCATTTCACCAATTCTGGCGAAGTGCCTTTGGTAATTTCAAATTACGAGGTGGCCTGTGCCTGTACGAAGGTGACTTACCCCAAAACTCCTGTAGCTCCAGGATCTCGCGATAGTATTGTAGTTGATTTTGATAGCGCAGGAAAAATAGGTTGGCAGTATCGAAAAATCCAGCTCTTCGC
>CAZYPV010000009.1:0-65997 GCA_964649515.1 uncultured Comamonadaceae bacterium
GCCCAGATGTTTTTGGACTGACTACAGATTACCGCAACTATACTTCCAAATACCACAGAAAAATTCGATGAAATGATACTTCTAAGCAATCGCGTTTTGATGGATGCGGTCAACAACTTGAAGTACTTTAGCAACAGAACTTTCCTCTGAGAACATGCCAAAAATACCATCATCGTACTGTTGGTTGAATGGTGGTTGATCAACCAAGGCCTCTTTTTCAATTGTGCCATTCACTGCCATGTACTCTATAATTGTGCGGATGAAGGACATTTGATTGGCGTTGAGCTCTCCGGTGGAAATGAAATCGGCAAAGGCTTCGTTCAATGCTTCTCCCTCAAGCAAAAAACTCCTCAGCACCACAAAACTTCTGCCCTGGACATTTTTTACAACGCTTGCCTTTTTTAAATTTCTTGCAGCACTTCTTTTTCAATTCAAGCGTGCGCTCTACCGGGAGGTCGAGATACAAAGACAACAAGAGGAAGGATTCTTCGTGAATACGCATGTCACAAAAATCTCTCCTAAATGAAAAGCAATCAATACCTTAAAGAGGGTATTTTAATGATTATAGCAAATTGATTTTGCTCCCTAGTGCATCACGATACGATCCACCTACCGGAATTTCCTTGTCGCCACCTTCAAGGGTGAGATCAGCGTTCTTAATGCTGATGACGGTGTCGAGATTTACGATGTATGACCGGTGCACGCGCATGAATTGAGGGGCGGAAAGTTTGGCTTCCAAATCCTTCATGGTGGAGTGAATGGTGAATTTCTCTTGCGGTGTGTTGATGATCACATAATCTTTCAAAGCCTCCACGTAGAGCAGCTCTTCGGGTTTAATTTTGACCAAGCTTGAGTTGCTCTTCAAGAAAATATAACGGGCGTCCTTTTTGGCAACAGTGAGCGAGCGGAGAAGTTCCGATTCAATCTTGAGTTCTTTTTCTTTACCGTGCTTGTGGATGGCCATTTCAATGGAGGTGTGAATGTCAATCTCCTTGAAGGGCTTCAAAATGTATCCGTGCGGTTCCGTTATCTTGGCTTTGGCAAGGGTGCTTTCATCGGCATAAGCGGTGAGAAAGATCACAGGTATATCGAGGTTTTTCTTGATCTCCGCGGCGGCTTCAATGCCCGTCATCTCCCCTTTGAGCATGATGTCCATCAAGGCCAAATCGGGCTTTAACTCTGCTGCCAATTCAATGGCTTTTTCTCCAGTATCTGCAGATCCCACAACATTGTAACCCAACTTTTTCAAGCTGCGCTCAATGTCTTTTCTTACAATTCCTTCGTCTTCAGTTACTAGAATATTTACGGGCATAGCGGCGTTTTATTAGAGTTCAAAAGTAATCAAAAAGCAGGTTCCATTGGAATGGTTGAGTTCGATTTCAGCATCCAATTGCTCTACCAATGCGTAAACCAAATAGAGCCCAAGGGAGTCCGATTCTTCGGGCACAAATCCCTTTGGAAAACCAATTCCGTTGTCTTTCACTTCCAATGAAATTTTTCTTTCATCCTGAGAAATTCGGATACTCAAAATGCCTTCAGCCCTTCCATTGAAGGCATACTTCAGTGCATTGGATACCAATTCATTCATGATCAAACCACAGGGGATGGCTTGGTCGAGATCGAGGACGATTTCTGCTGTTTCCAAAACCAGTTCTACTTTGGTTCCTTTTGGGGTGTAGCTCTGATGCAAATTGCGCGCAAGGGTTTCGATGTACTCGCTGAATCCAATGCTCGAAAAATCACTGGTTTGATAAAGCGTTTCATGAATGTAGCTCATGGTCTTTATTCTGTTCTGACTTTCAGCCAAAATTTCCAGGGTTTTTTCATCCTCCACAAACGAACTCTGTAGATTCAAAATGGAGGAGATCACTTGAAGATTATTTTTCACCCGATGGTGCACTTCCTGCAAAAGCACTTCTTTTTCTCGCAGCGAGCTTCGAATTTTTTTGTCGATTTCTTTCCGATCGGAAATGTCATAGGCCAAGCACGAGATTTCGTCCAAATCATCGTCCAAATACACCGGATTTAAAAATATCTGATGCCACACCTCTCGTCCATCTTCGGTAATCAATGGAAGTTCGAATTGTTGAGGTCTTCCGTCGAAAGCATTTTCAAAGGCGCTTATTTGGTGCTTCTCCTGTTCTTGATTCAGCACCTTTTTGATCTTTTTCAGGTAGTTGTTTCCGCGCTTCACTTCGATGCTAAAATCGCTTTTCATGCACGAGTGAAAATTGGCGTTAAACGAGGTAATTTTTCCCTTCCTATCCAGTGTCCACATCATCAAATTCTCGGTAGAATTGAAGATGGAAATCATTTTGGCAGTTTGTTCCCGGGCTTTTTTCTCATGCAGTCGCGCGTTGGTGATGTCTCTGAATATCCCTCGAACGGAATGCGCTTGTCCGTTTTTATAGCGTATGCTGCAATTTCCTTGTATGGTAATTTCCTGACCGGATTTTGACAAAAGCACCAGCTCGTGAGTACCGTCACTCAGTGCTTGTAAAATGCCGTATTTGAAACCTCTTCGCCCACCTTTCAGGAAGTCAAAAAAGTTGAGGTTCTTGCTTTCTTCATCAAGACCCAGGGTTTGTTTGAAGGCATTATTGGCGTACAGAATGAAGCCTTCATCATCGATGTTGAGGATGAAATCGCTGGCATTTTCAAACAAGTCGCGATACCTCGCTTCGCTTTCTCGAAGTTCTTGTTCTGCCTTTTTGAAATCGGTAATGTCTCTCGACACCCCCATTGATCCTTCAATTTCACCTTTCTGATTTCGAATCACAGAAGCCGAAAGTAAACTGGTGAAGGTATTTCCCTTAGCATCGATGTTTTCAATTTCGCCGGTGTAGAATTGTTTTTCTTTCAATTCCTGCATCACCAAACGGTAATCTTCCTCGTTGGAATACAACATGCGAATGCTCATTCCTTCCACCGCGTCCAAGCTGTATTGAAATTGTTTCTGTGCCGCTGAGTTGAATTCGGTGATGCGCTCGTTCTCATCAAAGGCAATGATCATATCAATCGAACTCTCAATGATGTTCCTCGTAAAATTTCTTGCTTGAAGCAATTGAAGTTGCGTGCTTTTATGATCTTCAATTTCCCTTTTGAGCACCACGTTGATTTCCTCAGCAATTTCTGCTCGCATCTGTTCTTGCAAGAGCTGCATTCTGGTGGAAAGGTTGTTCACTGTTACCTGAATGGAGGGCTGATTGTCATACACCGTTAAAGTAGCCTTCATCCCAACTTCCACTTCTTCTCCTTGCTTGTTGAGCAACAGAAATTCTTGGTAAGGTAAATCTTCTCCTTCGCGCGTTTCATTCAAAACATGATCGATCAATGCTTGATGACTTGGAGTGAAAAAACTCGAAAAGGCTTCGTCATAAACTTCATCTTCTTCCTTCACTTCCAGCAAATTCAAGGCACTCAAGTTAACATACTTGATCTTGTTGTTGGTTAAAATAAAGATGCCGTTGGGCGAGTTTTCTACGAGGTTCTTGTACCGATCAATACTTTGTTCAAGGGCCTGTTCTGTTCTTTTTCTCTGGGTGATGTCGTAAAAAAGCACAATGGAACGCGGACTTCCTAAATACATCACCTCATTTCCCATGGCCTCGAGAATTAAGGTTCTTCCTTCTTTGGTTTGGACCCTTATTTCGGTTTTATTGATGAGTTTATGGTCAAAAGTACTTTCAATTCTGCGGAGGTCTCCATCCGATAGAAAATCGCGAATGTTTTTTCCTAGAATCTCCTCTGATCGCCGATAATCCATCATTTTCACCCATTGATCGTTGCAATCAATGATGTGATTATTTTCCAAAATCAACATGCCTTCAAGTGCGGCCTGCGACATTAAACGGAACCTTTCCTCACTTTCTCGAATGGAGTTTTCATACAATACCCGCTCCGAAATGTCTCGAACAATAACTTGGGTGAACTTCCTTTTGCCCACATGAAAGGGAACCATAAACACTTCTGAATGAAAAACGCTGGCATCACCTCTTCTTGCCAAAAGCTGAATTCGTTTTCGATCGGCATCGGCTAAAAGGTGACTGATTTTGTGTTGAAGCAATTCATAATCGCTCTCAGAAAAGAGAAAGAGTCCTTTTGTTCGATCCCATATTTTTAAACCCAACAGGTCACTTTTGGTCATTCCAAATATTTCATTGGCGCGCTGGTTGGCCTCAACAATGGTATCTTCTTCAACGATGAATACTACATCTGTTGCCGCTTGAAACAGGCGCTGAAATTTTTGATTGATGAGTTGTTGGTCGGTAATATCCTGAATCGTACCTGTAATGAGTGCTTCGTCACCTTCCCCTTCAATGAATGCATTTTCGATGCAATAGGCGATACTTTTGTCTTTTTTGAGGTATTGATTTTCGTAGTTTTTTAATCGCGTTCGCTTTTGAAGAAGTTCTAAGAACGTTTGTCGGTCGTCACACTTCATATAAAGCTCGATGCCATCGGAACCCAACAACTCTTCTTTTGTGTACCCCAGAATTTCAGCGAAGGCAACGTTGCAAGAAATGAGTTTTCCATCCATGCTGGTTTGATAAACCCCTGCAATGTTGTGTTTGAAGAGCACAGATTCCAATTGGTCTTCTGTCTGTTTTGGAAGCATTTGCAAAAGCATCAAACCTTCCTCTTTTTCGCTCATCTGCCCAAAACATGTCTCGTTTTCAAAACAAGCATATTGACCTTCGTCCGATCGAAATTGTTTAAGCAGTTTAAAGAGGGTAAGTTCGCATTGATATTGGGGAAATTGGCGCAAGGCCACAGCATTGTGCGCACAAATCTTCTCTTCGTTCACATCCAACACCCATTGGGCATCTTTGCTCTGTTCAATGAACTTTTCGAGTTCAGCTATGCGCTTGGTTTTACTCATCTTCCTCACTTTCTATCAGCACTTTACTTCCGTCAATTTTTTCGGTTTTTCCAAAATTAAATTTGATGGTGAGTATTAGAATTCCGGCCTCATCGTAATATTTCCACTTGCCATGTTTTTCGCCTGCTTCGTATTCTCCAACTTCTTTTAAGATACCGTTCTCATAGTAATATTTGTGTTTGCCCACGGGTATTCCACTTTGGTACTTTCCTTCGAAATTTTTCTTTCCGTTGAGGTAGGTATATTTCCAAAGACCGTCTTTTTCACCATCCAAATAATTTCCTTCTTCTTTGTGATCGTTGACGAAGTAGAACCAAGGACCATTTTTCGCACCATCGATGTATTCTCCTTGGTGAATTACCGTTCCATTCTCATCGTACTCGATGAACATTCCATCTTCCCTTCCTTTTCGAAAACCTTCTTCTCTGTGGGTTTCACCAGATTTAAAATACCACCTCCAATCTCCCTGGGGTAGATCATTTCGATAAGCGCCTTTTTGAGCAATTTTTCCTTCGGGGTGATAAAAGATCCACGGACCCTCTCTCAGTCCATCAACATAAGCACCTTCTGCTTTCAGTTCTCCACTGGGAAAGTACAATTTCCAATCACCTTGCCTTCTTCCTTCTTCATCCACAATGCCTTCGCCAAGAAGCACATTTTCTTTGTAAACAAAAGATTGGATGACATTTCCTTCCTCATCATACTCTCTGAAAGTACCTTGTTTGGATCCATTTTTATAGGAGCCTACGAGCTTCAATTTGCCACTTTGGTAGTATTCCTTTCGAATATCCAGCAACTCTGCTTCATCAGCATCTGTGAGCAATTCTCCTCCCCGGTATTTTTCAATCTTCTCCAATCCACCTTTTGAATCGTAGTACTTGAAAATGCCATTTTTCACACCGTTGGTGTAATAACCTTCTGTTTTACGTTGACCATTGGGCCAAAATTCAACCCAGAGGGCTTTTTTCTTTTGTTGGGCGTTATAACGGTTAATTCGTTCAATACTACGGATGAAGCCTTTCTCGTAATTCAGCAGGGTAATGATGGTTCCGTTTTTTGCATATTCGAAACCTTTTCCTTCTTCTCTCCCTTCGACAAAAGGTACTTCTCGGTACAGTTCTCCGCTGGTGTAATAGTAGCTTGCCAAGCCATTTTGAATTCCCGCCTCGAAAGGTACCTCACTCAGAACCACTCCTTCTTCGGAATAGCTTTTCTCCAAGCCGTTTTTTTGACCTTTGGCGTACTCAATGGATTTTTCAATCGACCCGTCTTCTCTAAAAAATTTCCATTCGCCACTCAATTCAAAATTCAAGCGTTCTCCCTCTGTTTTGAGCTGTCCTGAAGGATAATAGGTTTTCCACAAGCCTTCAGGTTTCCCTTCCTTCATTGTACCTTCACTCGAAATTACACCATTTTCATACCTAAAAATTTGATAGTTCACTTTTGTGCTGTCCGCTTGCCCAAGAAGAACAGTGCAAATGAACAGAAAGAAAGTGGAAAGGAAAAAACGGCTTATCAAGGTCATCATTAACTATATATTCTTTTTAAAAATAAAGATAGATTTAATAGTAGGGGTGTTGATATGGTTCAAAAATAAAGGGTGCTTTTTTTGAATTTATCACTTGTTAACGCAAAGAAATGGGTTTTCAACATCTTATTAAACCCAATTTTTGTTCATTTTCAGTCATTTGTCTGGGTTATGAACTTTAGCAGTGCAGAAGTGGTCGCAAATAACTTTATCGAAACGTGAAGTTAACAATGTGCTCTTTTTTGGTCGGTAAAAAGATCAAAATCGAAGCTCAAATAAGTTGCATTGTTGATAAGCTTGTTGGGTTGTGAAATTCTACGAGAAAAGCAACTGAAAGTAATCACGGCTTATGAACAGAATATATATTTTCCAACCGTTCTTGTGTTCATAACTGTTGAGAACCGAGCAAAAGCAGACACAGCAAAGAAATAGACCTATCTTTGCAACATTCATTTTAACAAATACCGATGCAAAAGTCAATAATTATTGGATCAGACCACGCGGGTTTTGACCTCAAATCAAAAATGATTGAATTGCTCAAATCCTTGGGATATGAGATCAAAGATGCTGGATGTTATTCCTCTGAAAGCACGGACTACCCTGAGTTTGCTCATGCAGTAGCAGAAGGAGTAGCTAGTGAAGAGTTTCCATTGGGCATTTTGATTTGTGGTTCTGCCAATGGAGTGTGTATGACGGCGAATAAACATCAAAACGTTAGAGCGGGAATTGCATGGGAAGTGGAATTGGCCACCTTGACGCGTCAACACAACAATGCCAATGTGCTTTGTTTACCCGCAAGATTTATCTCTGAAGCGCTGGCTGGAGATATTGTAAAAGCCTTTATCGATACTCCTTTTGAAGGGGGTCGTCACGAACGTCGCGTAAATAAGATTGCACTATGTTAATGGACTTGAAAGGAAATTTGTCTTTTCTCTTAATACTGCTGTCAACTGTGGTATTGGGACAAGAGGATGCGATGATTAATGTACAAGATGAAGCCATAAGCGATTGGGCAGCATTTTATGCAGGCGAAATCAGTGCAGAAGATCTGAAAACCCATTTGATGATTCTTGCATCGGATGAGTATGAGGGAAGAGAAACGGGAATGCCCGGACAAAAATTGGCTGCAGAATACATTCAGAATTACTTCAAATCGCTCGGCGTTGATCCATGTGTGGATGGTGGCTACTACCAAAGTTTTCCGTTAAAGCGGACCGATCAAAGCAAAGCGGCCTTGAATGTGGATGGGGTGGACTATGAATACCTCGAGGATTATTACTTTTTTCCCGGTTTTGACATTGAAAGCTTGAAGGATGAAAGTCTTGTTTTGGCCGGTTATGGCATCAATCATGAGGATTGGAATGACTATGAAAACTTGGACGTAAAGGATAAAATTGTCCTGGTTCTTCCCGGTGAGCCAAAGGATAAAGAGGGCAATTACATCTTAGGTGTGGGTCCAGATCAAAGCAGTGAATGGAGTGGAGATTTCCGTGTAAAACGCGAGGCTGCGATGAAAGCTGGGGCTAAGGCCTTGATCATGGTGAACACCGATTACAATGCATATATCGGAAGAATTAAAAACTTCTTACTCAATCCTCCAATGCGATTGGACATGGAACGCGAGGAAAGGCAAGAGGTACTTCCTGTACTCTTCTTTCCTTCATCTACAGTAAATGCGCTTTTGAAGAAAAGCAAACTGAAATCGATGGAAAAGTGGGAGAAGAAGATGAAAAAGAAACAAGCATCGGTGTCGGGAAAATTGACTGTTAATTTCAATTTTGAGATGAATGCTGTGAATGAATCCTTGGTGTCTGAAAATGTACTTTGCTTCATTGAGGGCAGCGATCCCTTACTCAAGAAAGAAGTGGTGGTTATTACAGCGCATTATGATCACGTGGGAATCATCAATGGAGAGATACACAATGGGGCAGATGATGACGGATCAGGTACCGTTGCAGCGCTTGAAATTGCCCAGTCTTTTGTGATGGCAAAGAAGGATGGAAATGGTCCGAGAAGATCGGTATTGATCATGACGGTTTCCGGAGAAGAGAAAGGTTTGTTGGGTTCTGAATGGTATGCAGATCATCCGGTTTTCCCCTTGGAGAACACCATTGTCGATTTAAACATTGACATGATCGGTAGGGTAGATCCGGCGCATGAGGCAGATTCAAATTATGTTTATTTGATTGGCTCTGATCGTTTGAGTACCGAGTTGCATGAAATCAGCGAAAACTGCAATAAGGAATATACCCAGATCGATTTGGATTATACGTTTAATGCAGAAGATGATCCGAACCGTTTCTACTATCGATCAGACCACTACAACTTTGCTAAAAATGGTATTCCCTGTATTTTCTACTTTTCTGGAGTGCATGAAGATTACCATCAACCAACAGATACTCCTGATAAAATCATGTATGAGAAAACCGCAAACATTGCTCGGTTGATTTTCCATACGGCTTGGGTTTTGGCCAATCAAGACAAAACCATCGAGGTAGATGTAGTAGGAAAGAACTAGTTAAAGGTTCAACTGCTCGCGAATAAATTCATCAGTGGTTTGGGTGTATCGTTGGTAATACGCACCTGTACTTGGTCCGTAAAAGCCGGTGTGCACTTTACAAACGCGTCCCGTTTTGTCAATGTAAATGGAGGTGGGATAGGAAATGATGGGACTAAGCATGGGGAAAGCATTGCTGGCGTTTTGTTTGTTGGCCTGACCACCGATGTAGGCAGGATAATCAATTCCAAGGTCCTTAAAGTAGCGTTGAACTGTGATGCTTGAGGTTTCAAAATTGTCGCTTCGTTCGAAGGCTACGGGAATGATTTGTAGGCCTTGATCTGCATATTTGGAGTAGAGCTCTTTGTAATATTTGCTTTCATCGAGGCAGTTTGGACACCAAGTACCAAGCACTTGAACAATGCTTACTTTTCCTTGAAACGAGGTGCTGTCCATGTGAATAAAATCCCCATCAGTTGACATGAGGTTCAATTCAAATGGTGCCTTGGGTTGAAGTGCACGTGTAAGCGAATCGGGGTGAGCCAGTTCAAATTGTTCATTCTTGATACCAATCCAGGGTTCTTCCCAATGCTTACCGCTATAAAAGAGTCCATTAACGAGGGAGTCTTCTTGCATTTCAGCTTCAAAATGAAAAAGGTGAGATCCATCAAAACAAGACAATTGAAGCTGCTGATCGATGAAATGTCCTGCGAGGTAGCGGTAGTCACCAGTTTCGGTAAGAAAAGTGCCTGTAGCGTGCTCATTTAGGCTGAAAAGAGCTAAAGCAGGATATTCATCTTCGGTGTTTGGACTGAAGTGCACTTCGTATTTACTGATGTCTTGGGAGCTAAAATCGCTATGTGCATGGTTGCTTTGCGCATAAAAAGGGATGAGATAGTCAGCTCCTTTTTGGGTGTTGTGCCAATGTCCGCGAATGCTCTCTGCACTGGTGATGCTTCCCGTAAGGTAAGTTTGGTAGTGAGGGAGTTCAATGTAAACGCTGTCTCCTTGAATCATCAGTGGTGCCTGAATTTGTTCTTGACCGTTGTGAATAGTCATGACGGAATCTTCACCCAATGAGATGTGGATGGGAATAACAATGTCCTTTACTTCGAAATTGAGGAGCCATTCTCCGCTGTTATAAGGGAGGAGTGAGGTGTTTTCTTCGTTAGTTGTAGTGCAGGCCATTGGCAAGGCGAGCAGAAGAAGCAGGTAAAACTTTTTCATGCGGCAATGTAGGGGATTAATAAAAAAGCTCCACCAAGTTTTGGCAGAGCTTTTTGCAAAGTATTGGAAAGACAATCGTTTAGAGATCGAATTTGATTCCTTGTGCTAAGGGCAAAGAATTACCATAATTGATGGTGTTGGTTTGTCTGCGCATGTACACTTTCCATGCGTCAGATCCCGATTCTCTGCCTCCTCCGGTTTCTTTTTCACCACCAAAGGCACCTCCGATTTCAGCTCCCGATGTTCCGATATTGACATTGGCGATACCACAGTCAGATCCTTGAGCAGATAAGAAGAGTTCTGCTTGGCGAACACTGTCGGTCATGATGGCTGATGACAATCCTTGAACTACATCGTTTTGCATTGCAATGGCTTCATGAATATCACTGTATTTCATGAGGTACAAGATGGGGGCAAAGGTTTCGTGTTGAACAATTTCGTAGTGGTTTTCTACTTCAGCAATGGCTGGTTTAACGTAACAACCGCTTTCATAACCTTCTCCAGTAAGAACGCCACCTTCAACCAAGAATTTACCACCTTCAGCTTTTACTGCTTCAAGGGCTTTGAGGTAGGTGTCAACGGCATCTTTATCGGTAAGCGGACCAACATGGTTCTTTTCGTCCAATGGGTTACCAATGCGAAGCTGTCCATAAGCGGCAACCATGGTTTCCTTCACTTTGTCGTAAATGGAATCGTGAATGATGAGTCGGCGAGTAGACGTACATCTTTGTCCGCAAGTTCCAACAGCACCAAAAACGAGGGCTGGAACAACCATTTGTAGGTCTGCATTTTCGGTAAGGATCACAGCGTTGTTTCCACCCAGCTCAAGAAGCGATTTTCCTAAACGAGCGGCTACTTTTTGTGCAACAATTTTACCCATGCGGATGGATCCGGTTGCACTAACGAGGGGAACACGTTTATCTTGAGTCATCAATTCCCCGATTCTGTAATCTCCGTTGATGATGCAAGAAAGACCTTCAGGTGCGCCGTATTCCTTAGCTACTTTATTGAAGAGGTGTTGACAAGCGATGGAGGTGATGGGCGTTTTTTCGGAAGGTTTCCAAACGCAGCTATCTCCACATACCCAAGCGAGGGCGGTATTCCAACACCAAACGGCTACTGGAAAGTTAAATGCAGATATGATTCCTACGATCCCCAGTGGGTGGTATTGTTCGTACATGCGGTGATCTGGACGTTCGCTGTGCATGGTTAGACCGTGAAGTTGACGGGATAGACCAACGGCAAATTCACAGATGTCAATCATTTCTTGCACTTCGCCCAATCCTTCCTGGTATGATTTTCCCATTTCGTAGGAAACGAGCTGACCAAGCGGTTCTTTGTATTCGCGTAGGATGTCTCCAAATCGGCGTACGAGTTCACCACGCTTAGGTGCGGGAACTGTTCGCCACTCTTTGAAGGCGCTTTGTGCTTTTTGGATTACGGCCTCATATTGTTCAGGAGTAGTTTCACTCACTTGAGCAATTTTTTCTCCGTTGGTTGGAGAGTAAGAAGTGATGAGGGTAGAACTATTGTGGAATTCTAATCCCGTGCTTGTACCAGGATTGGTTGGATGGATACCCAATTGTTTCAACATATGATCTACGTTGATGGGTGAAGTGCTTGTTTCCATGAATGTCGTTTTTATGAGGTGCAAAGGTACAAATGTTCCGTGGGCTGCTCAAACGTGCGAGAATGTATTTAAAACATTGAAATTCAAAGAGTTAAATACCACCCACAGAAACGGGGTAATTTTAAAAGATTTAGAAGTTTTAATACCTCAGTACTAGCGAAGAGTAAAACGCGCTTAAAACGCATTTATTTATGTTTTCTAGTTTTGTTCCACGTGGAACACTCTCATCTACCGAGGTAGACCAAAAGCACGGAAATGTCAGATGGTTTTATTCCGGATATGCGGGATGCTTGTCCGATGTTTTCAGGTTGGATGCTTTTGAGTTTTTCTTTCGCTTCCGAACCAAGGCTGGCAAGTTTATCGTATTCAAAATCTTTGGGAAGAGGAATGCTGTCGAGTCGGGTAAGCTTCTCGGCCATTTCTTGTTCCTTATTGATATACCCTTCGTACTTCATTTGGATTTCACTAAGCTGGAACACTTCATTGGCTAATGCACCAAGCTGCTTGTGCTGTTCTTCAAGTTCTGGGATGTGATTGCGAAGATCGTCGAGGGTAACGTGTGGACGAGTAACAACGCTTGCCAGTTTCACTTTCTGTTTGAGTCCGGGAGTGCCTAGCCCTTCCAAATACGTGTTCAGTTCTTCGGGCGAAGTACTGTAGTTTTGAATGAAGTGTTGGGTGTCTTTGACCAGTGCTGATTTCTTTTCGGTATGCCTCATTCGTTCATCTGTGGCCAAACCAAGCGCATGGGATAGTGGTGTGAGGCGTTGATCTGCGTTGTCTTGACGAAGAAGAATGCGGTATTCCGCTCTTGAAGTAAACATGCGGTAGGGCTCCTCGGTGCCTTTGGTAATAAGATCGTCGATTAAAACACCAATGTATGCTTCAGATCGGCTGAGTACCAAGGGAGCCTTTTCGTTCATTTTCAAATGAGCGTTCATTCCAGCCATAAGACCTTGACATGCTGCCTCCTCGTAGCCCGTTGTTCCGTTAATTTGTCCGGCAAAGTAGAGGTTATCAATGAGCTTGGTTTCTAAGGTATGCTTCAGTTGAGTAGGAGGGAAGTAGTCATACTCAATAGCATAGCCGGGACGAAACATTTTGCAATGTTCAAAGCCGGGAATGGTTTTGATGGCTTGCATTTGTATTTCTTCGGGCAGGCTGGTGGAGAATCCGTTTACGTAGATTTCTACGGTGCTCCGTCCTTCGGGTTCTACAAAGATTTGATGACGCTCTCGATCTGCAAAACGGTCGATTTTGTCTTCAATGGAAGGACAATAACGAGGCCCTTTACCGCGTATCCGACCATTGAACATGGGGGATCGATCAAAGCCTTCCCTGAGAATATCGTGTACCTGTGGGTTGGTGTAAGTGATGTGACAGGGCAACTGATCTTTGATGGTATGATCAGAGAAATAGGAGAATTTTTCTGGATGCTCATCTCCGGGTTGAGCTTCCATTTTGCTGTAATCAAGTGAACGTCCATCCACACGCGGTGGTGTTCCCGTTTTCATTCGACCTGCTTCAAAACCGAGATCGACGAGTTGTTCTGTAATTCCGTGTGCTGCTTTTTCACCTGCCCGTCCGCCACCAAATTGCTTTTCGCCAAGGTGAATGAGTCCGTTCAGAAATGTTCCGTTGGTAAGGACGACGGTTTTAGAGCGGATTTCTAGTCCCATGCTCGTACGAATTCCAACACATTTTTGGCCTTCAATTAAGAGGCCAGTAACCATATCTTGCCAGAAGTCAACACCGGGTGTCTGCTCCAATCGATAGCGCCAATCATGGGCAAATACCATACGATCGTTTTGGGTACGCGGACTCCACATTGCGGGTCCTTTGCTCTTGTTTAGCATTCGGAACTGAATGGCCGAGGTATCAGAGACCAACCCGGAATAGCCGCCTAGAGCGTCAATCTCACGAACAATTTGTCCTTTGGCAATGCCGCCCATAGCAGGGTTGCATGACATTTGGCCAATGGTATTCATGTTCATGGTGACCATCAGAACGGAAGATCCCATATTGGCAGCAGCGGCAGCAGCTTCATTACCTGCATGTCCGGCACCAACCACAATTAGGTCATATTTTGGTAGCATAGAAAAAGTGTTCCACGTGAAACAATGGGATTAAAACTCCCGCAAAATTAGGGATTTTTCTTCCTGAGAGCGCATCTCTTTAGCCTCTTGCGGACTTTTGTCCTTAAAGCCGAGCAAATGAAGTACACCGTGAATCATCACTCGGTGCAACTCATCTTTCATGCTTATTTTGAGCTCCCGTGCGTTGTCTTTTACACGATCGATGGAAATGAACAGATCACCAGAGCACGTGGTTCCTTGGCAGTAATCAAAAGTGATGATGTCTGTAAGCGTGTCGTGTTGAAGGTAGTCAACATTCATTTTGTGCAGGTAATCATCCGAGCAGAAAATGTAGTTGATTTCACCCAGCGATTTGTTGTGAAGTTGGACCACCAGTGCTATCCAAGAGCGCACCTTCTTGCGATCTTTCAGGGAAAAGGAGTGGTCTTCGGTGAAGAAGTGAATCAAGGGAATGGGCTTAAGCGGGGAGTGCGTCAAATTCAAGCGACACGATGGTGCCATCTTCAAGAAATTCGCATCGGTCTGCCAAGTTCTTCATCAAGAAAACACCTCTTCCATTGGGCTTTTCGATGTTTTCAGGAGCAGTTGGATCTGGAAGGTTTTCATAGTCAAAACCAGGACCTTCATCTTGAATGGTAAATTTCAGTACCTGACCTTCATGCGAAACAGACAAACGAACTTGCTTGTCTGCTTCCAGCTTGTTGCCATGAACGATGGCATTATTGACGGCCTCTGTGAGCGCAATGAGGATGTTTCCGTAGAAGTCTTCTTTGATCGAGTGCTGTTCACACAGCTCATCTACCAAGTTTTCTACTAGGGCAATGTTCGCAGTGGTAGAAGAGAAGGTAAGTACCTTTTCAGTGTCGGGCATGATCATAGGTTTGACGTGATTTTAACGCTCTAAATTATTAAAATATTCATTCACTTTCCCCCGATAGTAAGGTTTTAGTGAAGGAGGAACGGTTTTGAGCATTTCAAGCTCCCGTTGTTTCTGCAATTGGTACTCACTATAGCGCATCGGAACACTCTGTAAATTCTGATCACCGGATTCCGATTTGCGTTTGTCATCTTCCCCACGGGTGCGCTCAGCTTCTTCTGCTTTTAATAGACGAATAAGGATGTCTTGTTGACGCATGAGTGTTTCGGGGGAGATGTTTTGATTTACGATATCCCGCTCAATCTGTTCCATTTCTTCGGCGATTTTTTGAAGTTCATTGCCGTTGCCGCTTCCGTCTTTGTTCAATTCCTGACCCATTTTTTGAAGCATTTGGCGAATGGCAGCTTGTTTAGCGGCTTGCTGAGCTAACTCTTTACTCATCCCTTCCTGACCTTTGGACTCTCCTTTATTGGCGTCTTTACCCATTTTCTTTTTCAAGGCTTCGAGTTGCTGACTCAATCCCTGCTGCATCTTCTTGATGTCGCCAGCACTGGGTTTTGGAGCACCATTTCCACCGGGTTTTTCACAGTTTCCTTGACCGGGCTTTTTACAAGACATCTGCTGTTGCATTTGTTGAAGCGCCTCGTCGAGGAGCAAAGCCAAATTGTTAAAGCTGGTCATCACATACTGTTGATTGCTCAAAACTTCAGGGGTTTTACGATCGGCAATACCGTCCAAGGCCTCTTGCATGTGTTTGTTCACCAGGCCAATTTCACGGTTCACCATGGCCTGGATTTGAACCACTCGCTTGCTCAAGGCAAAGAGGGAATCTTCCACCATCTTCGCATCGGTTTTCAATTTTCGTTGTACTTGACCGTAATCGATGTATTTGGGATCGTTCTTATCAATGGCTTGTAAATCGGCCATGAGTTGCTCCTCGTCAAAGGAAAGGGTAATGATGTTTTCCAAAAGCGCACGAAGGGCCTCCATGTCTTCTTCTTGGCTTTCTTGCGCTTGCTGATCCATGGCCATTTCCATTTGCTGGGCCATTTGTTCCATTTTTTCGGCAGCATCCTGCTGAGACTCTCCGGCCTTGCTCTTTTTGCCCTTATCGAGCTGTTCAGAGCTTTTTTCCATGTCTTGTTGGATGGATTCTTGCTGTTCTTTGGTTTCGGGAATAGCGTTGGGATCTTCGAGCTCTTCGTTCATTTTCTCGAGTTCTTCCAGGTCTTCTTTGAGCTCTTCAAATTCCTCATTCAACTCGTCCTGTTCCTTTTTGAGTTCTTCGCTGTCCTTCTCTCCTTTGTCGCTCTCCTTTGCAAGGTCTTCCTGCTTCTCCGCCAATTCTTTCATCTTTTCGATGGTGTTCTCCATCTTCATTTCAAACTCCAACTGCTTGAACTGTTCAAGGGCGCGGTCCAACTCTTGCTCAAGGTCTTGATTGTCCATATTCATCTGCTCCAACTGCTCTTGAATCTCGTCCTTGTTCATTTCCTCCATGAGCTTTTCTAACTCTTTGAAAAGTTCCTTCATTTCGTCAGACATCACCTCATCAAACAATTTTTGGAGTTGCTCCTGCTTTTGCTTGATCTCTTCGTTTTGTTGCTGCATTTGAGCATTTTGCTCGTCTTTTTGTTTGTTCTCTTTTTGCAGTTCTTCTACTTGTTTCTGCAGTTTTTCCTGAGCTTTAAGGAGGTCTTCCAGTTTCTTTTTCTCTTCCCAGCCCATTTCCTTTTTATCCAAAAGATCTTTCCTCAGGTCCTCCAATTCTTTTTGAAGTTCTTGGGCGTCATCAATGCTTTTCTCGATCTTGTCTTTGATGTCCTCGTTCTTTTGCTCTTGCGCCGCTTCTAATTCTTCCTCTGTAGGTGCTTTGAATTGTTGAATTTTGGTGCGAGTGCTTTTCGAACCGTTGATGCCGTCGTTGTCCCACACCTCAAAATAGTAAGACAATTCAGCCCCGGGTTCAATGCCCAAGGCATCCAGCTCCCAATGATGAAAAAACTGACCTGAGCTCGATTTCGGCACTTCAAGATCAAGCACTTTGGTTTCGCCATCTTTTTCGGTGTACTTGAACTGTAGTCGTTTAAAACCGTAATCATCTTTCACTTCACCTGTAAAAAAGAGGTCGGTATAACTCAAACTGTCGCGCTCTTCTTGCACAGAAATGCTGGGGTGCAAATCGGGAATAACGTTGATGGTGTAAGTCATGGAGTCTTTCGAGCGCATGAATTGATTTTCAGTACGGAGGGTATAAGCGGTGTTTTTGAGCGCGGTGTACTGATGAGTGAAGTGCTTTTCACGGCGAGGGAGGTCGAGGCGTTCATTGGCAATGCTCATTTCAACCCGCTCGGTATTCAGGGTTTCAAAGTCCCAAAAAATCCTCGTCCCTTCAGGCACATTCAAATCGCCAAAATTGTTCAATTCTTCATCTTCAACACCCAAATATGCTGGATAATCAAGAGCAACTAAGAAATTGACCAATAGTGGTTTAGCAAGTTTTTTGAGGGTGAACTCTTCCGAATAGAACCCGTTGCCATAAATTCGAAAAGGAGTGTCTTTTTGAACATTTCTGAACACATATTCGAACTTGGTTTTTCCATCATTTCGAAAAGGAAAACGGGTGCCCTTCACTTCAATGAAGAGTTGATTGGGAATTTCTTCACCGCTCAGTTGTACACCAAGAGTAAAATCTTCTTTTTCAGGGGTTTCGAGCGACTCATTGAGCACTTTGATCTGATACGGCGCTACGGGGATGATTTCTGTGTTGTGATGGATGAGACGATCGGTACTTTCCGTTACTGTTTTCGGTGCAATGAAGAAGAGCAAAATAAAAATGGCCAGCGGAGGAAGCACGTATTTGAGGTATTTTTTGTTTTCCCCAAACTGGACCGCAGAAGAAAAAGGAACAGGACTTAATTCCTGCGTTTTTTGGGTAATACTGGCTTCCAGAAGTTCATCGCTCGCCGAGTTGGTGGCCATTTTTTTGAGCTGAAGCGTATTCAACAACTTGTCTTTCACATCTGGGAAGTGATTACCCACGATGTTGGAGGCCTGCTCATACGATATCACTCGGCCCAAACGGAGCAATTTGCTGAGCGGAAGAAAAAGCCACTTCACCAAAACGGCCAAACTAGAAATCACAAAAGACCAGAAGAGCAAGGTGCGAATGCCCGTTCCAAACCGACCCAAAGATTCGAGCACGGTTACTAAGAGAAAAAAGGCAACGATCAACCCAAGGCTGTACAAAGCCCCTTTGAGCATTTGATTTTTGTAGTACTTCCGAATGAATTCGTCCAGCTTTTTTACTAGACCCTCGTATCCTCCCATGCCTCAAAAAAATTAAAGCGGCAACGTCACCGTTTGTTCAAATTTACGGAAAACGCCACCGCTTTCAATACGAGCTTAAAATGTCTATTTGGGTTTTACGAATATTTAACGCCTATTTGACGATCAATTGCGCCTTTGCTAATCTTCCTGAACGGTGCACAGCAGTAAGTACATAGAGTCCCGAAGCCCATTGATTTACGTCCAAAGTTTGCTTCTGATTTTGAGTACTCCATTTTGTCACCTTGCGCCCAAGGTGATCTACAATTTGAATGTCCCATTGTCCGGCCAAAGGAAGCTCAAAATGAAGATCATTCATTGCGGGTTGAGGATAAACCAATAAGCGTTCAAAGTCCATTTCCGAAGTTCCTTCGCCGGATGTCACAGTGAGTACAGGCGAATTCACAACACAACCATAAGACGTGGTGATTTCAACACTGTAGTTTCCAGGGTTGGCATTCAGTAAAGTACTTTCGTTCTCTCCCGTTAAAAGCAAGCCATTGTAGAACCAAGCATAGGTGTCATAAGCCCCACCAGCATCAATACTCTGCGTGAGTTCGTCATATTCTAGATTGACTTCCGGACAAACAACAACGCTGTCTGCCCAAGAGGTACAACCAAAAACATTGCTCACGTTGAGGGAGTACACTCCGGGAAGCTCAAGGAAAAGGGAGTCGTTAAATTCATTTTGAAGGGTATCTCCGTTCAAGTACCAAGTGAAGGTATTAAGGTTTTCACCGCTCGCCACAAGGTATTCGTTAATGGACCCGCCCACGAGCACGGGGTTGGGGTTCGGGAATACGCTCACTACTTCTTGATCTGAAAACTCAGCGCTGGTTTGAAGTTCGATGTTCAGTGTTCCTGAAGTGCCACCTACATTCACAACTGCAGTTCCTGCACTCACCTGAAAGTCTGTAGTTCCTAAATCATCATCATCGGTTAACGTTCCATCTGAATCCCAAAATTGGATGGTATAAGTTCCTTCTTGGAGGAGAACATTTAAATCAGACCACGAGGCAGACTGCACATTGTTCACTACAGATGAAGTAAAAACCGTAACTCCATTAAAGTCTCGAATAACGAAGTAGGGGTCGGGGTTGAGGAGCCCAAAGCCATCATCCAAATCTCCGCCCCAGCCCGAGCCAATTTGAAGAATACTTGCGCCGGTCAAAACATAATTTTGAACAACAGTATTTAGGCTGATGGTGTAATCTCCAGGTTCATTGTAATTCACGGTAGCGGGGAAAGGCACATTTGAGGTGTTGCCATTTCCAAAGTCCCAAGCATAGGAAACCAAGCCTCCTTCTGTAATCAGCGCTTCAGGATTAACACTTAATGTTCCACAGGCGGCAAACTGATCGAGGGTAAAAGAGGCATTTCCTCCTTCTCCCTGAAGAACGGTTAAGGGCAACGAAAAACTCTGATCCAAGGTTTGTTCAAACCCAAAAGCTACGGCAATAACGCTAACGTTGATCAAGACGTCGTACTGACCAGCCAATAGAGGGGTTCCGCACAAACTGGCGCATCCATACTCATCTCCTTGAGACGGGTAATAGGTATTGTTGTCGCTGCTCAGGGAAATGTCCATCCCGAAGGGCAAGCCAATAATTCCGGTTACTTCAACTTCTTGCAAAGTGGCTTCTATCCCTGAATCGGGATCTACGACTTGGGGTGGAAGGAAGAAGGTGATGGTGCTTTGGTAAGCTTCACCACTGGTGGCATCGGGGAGTACGGCCGGACAAATGGTGGGAAAGGCATCTTCTGTCGTGCACGATAGGTCGGGGGTGCAATCGGGGCACTGCGCTACAAGGAGCAAGGAGCTCACGATGAGGAGCATAGTTAAGGTTAAGGTTTTCATCATGGTTGATTTTTTAGCGCTGATAAGTTAGGAATATTGATGTAATCTTGTACTCTCGAAATTAACTTAACCTTAATTTTCGGCGAGAAAAACGACTGTAACTTCGCTGACCCAATAAATAAAGTACATCATGAAACGTCTTCTACCCTTTTTCTTGCTCTTGATTCTGAGTATCAATGCGGTTTCTCAAATTAGAATTACCTCCATCGACCCCCAGAACAAAACGATGGTCATCTCCAATTTCGCCAGTCAAAGCATTGATTTGTCCAACTACCGCTTGTGCAGCTTGTTCGAATACGATGCGCTCAATGCCAGTTCGGTAACTGTTCTCAGCGGAAGTTTGAACGTGGAGGCAAATGGAGAAGTAGAAGTTTTTTGGGATGCAAATGTTGGCTTTACCAGTGCCTCTGATATGGGCTTGTATCTACCAACAGGCTCATTTGGATCGGCGTCAAGCATGATTGACTTCGTACAATGGGGTGCCCCAAATTTAGGAAGAGAGGGTGTTGCAGATAACGCGGGTTTATGGACCATTGGCGACTTTCTCGATGGTACAGGCCCTTTTGATTTTTCGGGAACATCAGATCAATTTGGAATTGAATTTTGGGGAGAACAAAGTGGAGACCTCGATGTAGTGATCAACGAGGTGGATGTGGACCAAGCAGGAGGAGACAACATGGAGTTCGTTGAACTATTCGGAACGCCAAACACTCCTCTAGATGGAATGTCTTTGATTTTAGTGAATGGAAACGATGACCTTTCTTACGACGCTTTCGATCTTGATGGGGTAAGTTTGAATGAAGACGGTTTTGCTTTAATTGGAAACAGTGCACTTGGAGACGTTGATTTTGTTTTGCCCAATGGGGTTTTGCAGAACGGTCCGGACGCCGTGGTACTCATTTTCGGCGATGCGGCCGATTATCCGAATGATACACCCATTTTGGAAGAAGACATCATCGACGCTTTGGTGTATGTGACGAATGATACCGCCACTGAAACCTTATTGATGCTTCTGAACGAAGGACAAGAGGCCGTGGATGAATCTGGAAACGGTCCTTCTTCGATCAACTCCATGTCGCGCATCCCCGATGGAGGAACACCGCGAAACACCGAAAGCTATCAAATGCAGCCACCAACGCCAGGCGTGAGCAATGTGTTGCTCTGCGATGGTGGTGGCTTGTTTATCGAAGGAGGAACAGAAACCAGTGTGGAAGTTTGTGTAGATGAAGCCGCAGCAGTTGTTGCATTTGAATTCACTTCAGCCGTGCCCAATGCCGAATATCTCTATGTCATTACCACTGTTGACGACGAAATTATCGAAGTAATCCAAGGCGAAGATGAGTATGATTTTTCTGGAGCTTCACCAGGGGTTTGTAACGTTCACCGCATCTCTTACGCCGGAAATTTAGATTTAAGTCAAGCAGTGGCAGGAGCAGATTTGGCCCTGATAACCGCGGATGAATGCCTTTCGGTTTCTAACGGATTCATCACCATAACCAAAACGGATTGTACCATTCCTACTTGCGATCCGGGAAGCATCACATTGGAAGACGGACTTACCGAAGGAGCCATTTGTGTGGATGGAGAGAACACCCTTTTGAACTTTGTTCATGATCCCGCGGAATTGGACTTCGAAGAGCTGTTTGTAATTGCTACGGAAGACGATGAAATCATTGCAGCAAGCGATGAGCCGTTTTACGATTTCTTCGGTTTAACCCCAGGTTTTTGCAGGGTTTATGCCCTTACTTATCAAGGTGAATTGGACGAAACGAGCATTGTACAAGATGGCTTGGTGAGCAATATCAACGCGAGCATTTGCGCTAGCTTGAGCAGCAACTTTTTGACCATCCAAAAATTGGAATGTCCCACTGATGGAGCTTGCACCGAAATCTTTTTCTCCGAATACATCGAAGGAACAGGGCAAAACAAGGCATTGGAAATTTACAACCCCACCCCATTTCCCGTTGATTTGAGCAACTATTCAGTAGCCGTATTTAACAACGGTTCACTCACCCCTACCAACCAACTTGCGCTTTCGGGAGAATTGATTCCCGGTGAAGTAGTGGTCATTGGAAACAATGAAGCCAGCACCTTTATTCAAGTAGAAACCGATATTTTCTCAGTGGTGAGTTGGTATTCTGGAAACGATGCCATCGTGCTCTACAATGATGGTGTTGCAATTGATATTTTAGGTGTCATTGGAGAAGACCCTGGACTCTCTTGGACTGTGAATGGAGTACCCGATGCGATGGAGCAAAACACCTTGGTGCGAAACCCACTCATTACTGCAGGTGAAACAGATTGGTCACTAGGTCAAAACCAATGGACCGTTTATGGCGTGAACAACTTTGATTTCCTTGGTTTTCATACCATGGTTCCTTGCAATTTTAACGAAGAACCTAGCATTTCTTTCACCAGTGAAAACGAGACCGTCATTGAAGGAAACTTTGTGGAGGTTGCAGTGTCCATCAACTTCCCTTCAAGTGATATTATTGCGAATGTCAATTACCTCGGAGGAAGCGCCACCATTGACAGTGATTTTTCGGCTATGTTTCCAATAGAATTGAACTTTCCAGAAGGCGACTTTGGTTTACAAACCTTCACGATTCAAACTCTGGATGATGAAGAGTTGGAAGAAGACGAAACCATTGAACTTGAATTGATCGCGATTACTGAAGGCGTTCAAGTGAGCTTGGGCACGATGACCATCACCATTTTGGCCAATGACCAAGAAGTACCCGTATTGCCCATTGGCGATGTGAACCAAGAAGATACCGATGGAACAGCCCTTTCCCTTGATTTAGAATGTGAATTGAGAGGGGTAGTGCACGGTGTGAATATGGGAGCCACGGGGACACAATTCACCCTCATTGATAACACCGGAGGAATTGGAATATTCAACGCTACGAATGATTTTGGATACCCGGTGAATGAAGGAGACTCGATCCATGCCATTGGAGTGATTGAGCAGTTCAACGGACTCACACAATTGCTTGTAGATACCCTCATTTACCAATCGTCCGGTTCAGAATTAATGGAGCCCATGCTCATCACTAGCTTGGATGAAAGTACCGAATCTCAAATGGTACGCATGAATTGTGTGCGCTTGCTGAACCCCAGTCAGTGGACCAATCAAAGCCCCGGGTTTAATGTAGACATCACGGATGGCTTGAACACCATCACCATGCGCATTGACGCTCAAGTGGACCTCTTTGGTAGTGATGCTCCAGAAGGGAAATTTTCAGTGATTGGAATTGGCGGACAGTTTGATACCAGCGCTCCGTTTGATCAAGGATATCAGCTCTTGCCGCGTTACAGCGCAGACATTTTTGACAACATCGTTGCCAGTTTTGACGCGCCAGAAGAGTGGAACATCTTGGACGGAGCAGTAAGTTTCAACAGCGAGAGTACAGGTGCCTTTTTGCACGATTGGGATTTTGGTGACGATACCAATTCTTCTGACGTGAACCCACAACACGTGTACGATGAATTGGGTGTGTACACCGTTAATTTGACCGTATTCTCCGAAGATGGATTGTGCAACCACAGCACAACGCAACAAGTGAATGTCGTTATTGTGGATATTGAAGAAGCTGCCTTGGACGAAATTGAGCTCTATCCTAACCCAGCAAACAGCATCGTTCACATTGCGGGATTGTCTGCAGGTACCGAGATTGAGCTTCGAGGAAGCGATGGAAGACGAATTGAAAATTACAAAGTAAACGGCGATGCCTTCCAGTTGAGCGTCGATACCTTGAGTTCAGGAGTATATCTTTTGATCGTCAATCAAGGTTCATTGAGCAAAACGCTCCGTTTGATGGTTCGCTAAGTGGAGAAGAAAATAAAGAAACGAAAAGAGCAACCGTTGAATAAGCGTTGCTCTTTTTGTTTTCTGATTGATTTTAAGCGGTTTTCGAGCCGTAAAATGATGTAGTTTTACCGCCATTAAAGAGCCATGAGAAAGATATTTAGCTACATGTTGAACGGACTCATCATCAGTTTACCGCTGGTAGTTTTGGTGTATGTATTTGTTCAACTATTTGTTTTTCTAGATCAATTGATACCTATCGATGAGAAAACACCGGGCTTGGGCATTTTGGTGCTCATCCTCGTTTTGGTAGCCATCGGTTTTTTAGGAAACACCCTCATTGCAGACCCAATTCGGCAGGCATTTGCCCGTTTTTTGAAACGTTTTCCCTTGCTCAAGACCATCTACTCCGCAATTTCGGATCTCATGAGTGCATTTGTGGGGAAGAAGAAGAGCTTCAAAAAAGCCGTTTTGGTTGATTTTTCGATGAATGACGGGATGCAAAAAATTGGTTTCATTACCGATGAAGAACTCTCCGTTTTGAATGGTGAATTGGACAACAAAGTAGCCGTTTATTTTCCTCATGCCTATAGCTATACAGGGGATCTTTTTCTGGTTGATAAGAGTAAGATTCACCCCATTGACACACCTCCTTCCGATGTGATGAAGTACATCATTAGCGGAGGGGTATCAGAAACCAGTTCCAATCATGATCAGGTATAAGAATCTATTGCTCCTCCACCTGATTGTATTCATTTTCGGGTTTACGGGAATTCTGGGAGA
This sequence comes from uncultured Comamonadaceae bacterium, assembly GCA_964649515.1. Taxonomy (GTDB): domain Bacteria; phylum Bacteroidota; class Bacteroidia; order Flavobacteriales_D; family Sanyastnellaceae; genus CALKGK01. Next base: position 24,514 of record CAZYPV010000009.1, read on the forward strand.
ACTCATTACACTTCCTGCTGTGCGCTTGGTGTTCTTTCGTTGCTCCATTGCTGCACTCGTTTTGTTTGTTTTCGCCTTTTTGACTAAAAAAATGAGGCGTTTTGATTTAAAAACGACCTTGAAAATGCTGGGCATAGGTGTGCTTACTGCCATTCATTGGATTTTGTTTTTTGCCGCAATTAAATTGAGCACCGTATCCGTTGCGGTTTCGATCATGGCGAGTACGGCGCTTTGGGTGGCCCTGTTCGAACCCATGATCACGAAAAGAAAAATCCTGGCTTCTGAAATTGTGCTGGGCTTAATGGTGATTGTTGGACTGATGATCATTTTTAGCTTCGAAACCACCTACTTGCTTGGCTTAAGCATCGCTCTTCTTTCAGCCATTTTTGCAGCGGTTTTCAGCACCTTGAATGCACAAATGGTGAAGAAAATTGACAGTGTGAATTTGGGGCTTTACGAGATGTTTTCTGCGAGTGTGGCGGTAGGGACTTATCTTTTGGTGAGCGGCGAAATGATTTTTGAAATGTCCAACACGGACTTCTTTTGGTTGCTTGTTTTAGCCGTTGTTGCCACGGCTTTCGCATTTGTGATTAGCATTGAAGTAATGAAAGAGTTGAGTCCGTTCACGGTGGGACTCACGATCAATCTGGAACCCATTTACACCATTCTTCTGGCACTTCTCATTTTTGGGAACGATGAAAAAATGACCTGGGGGTTTTACCTCGGAACGTCCATTCTCATTTTAGCCATTTTTCTAGATACGCTTCTCCGGCGAAAAGCAAGAAGGGCAAAGGTGCGTTTGGAAAGCCTTCATTCAGAATAGAACAGCGAAGCAGAAATCTCATCGCACAAGAGCCAGGCCTCTTCTTTCATGCGCCAAATTCCATCGTGATCCTCCAGCATTTCGCGATGCCACGTTTTGAGGTCGGCCAGTTTTAAGCTCATTCCATCACCCAAAAAGGGGCCGTAGTTTTCCAGCAATGCTTGGGTGTTGATGCCTTCTTTTTTTCGAAGCCCCAGCATGATGCTTTCATTGAATTCATCGGCTTTGCTCAAACGTTCGGAGCGGGAAGGAAGCACTCCTTTTTGCAGGGATTTGATGTAGTTGATGTTGTGGGCAACGTTCCAAGATCGCTCCCTGTTTTGAAAAGAGTGGGCCGCGGGTCCGATCCCCACGTAGTTGATCCAATTCCAGTAGTTTCCGTTGTGTTTGGAACGGTAATTTTCTTTGGCAAAATTGGAGATTTCGTAATGTTCGAAACCCATCTCTTTCGCCCATGAGCAGAGGTAACGGTATTGCTCTTCTACATTTTCATCTTGGGCCGGCTGAAGCAATCCTTTTTTAACTTGGTGATGCAGGGCCGTTTTCTCTTCAACAGTAAGAATATAAGCCGAGAAGTGTTGCACCTTCATGCGCGCTGCTATGGCAAGTTCGTTTTTCCATTCTTCTAACGAGCTGTTGGGCAAAGCGTAGATGAGGTCAATGGAAATGTTGTCAAAACCACAATCTTGAGCCCGTTCCACACAGGCTAGGGCTTCCGAAGCATTATGCGCTCTGTTCATCCATTCAAGCCGATGATTTTGAAAGCTTTGCAGACCCACACTCAAACGGTTAATGCCCAGTTTTTTCCAAGCACGAAGACTTTCGTTGGACATGTCATCCGGGTTGGCCTCCATACTTACTTCGGCACGGTCTGAGATCCCAAACCATCGATGTGTAGCGTCAAGGAGTTTTTCCAAATTCAAGGGACTCAAAATGGAAGGACTTCCTCCACCAAAGTAAACGGTTTCAAAAAGTTCACCTTCCCAATCCTTTGCGCGAAGTTCGATTTCTTTCACCATGGCGTCCACCAATTGGTCTTCATTCTTACGTTGCGTGCTGAAATGAAAGTCACAATAGGTACATGCTTGTTTGCAAAAGGGGATGTGGAGGTAAATTCCAGCCATTTTTTAGTCTTCTAAATAGTACAGAAGCTCTGGGTTTCCCTCCTTTTTGAGGAGCTCTTCAATACGGGTATTCAGTTTTTTGGCTTCCATCTCAAGGCGATCTTTAAGGGCAATGTCTTCCGTTATTTTGGCTTCTTCGAGCAAACGCTTTTCTGTGCTTTTCAGCGCATTAAAACCGAGGTACCTGTTCCACCATTCTTTACTGTTAACGGCCATCTTTTCAAATACAGCAACGTGCTTCAGTTGGGTTTGAACATCTTCCATTTCGAGTTCCAAAAGCAAAAGCGAGGCGATGTCGTATTGATCTTCGCTTTCTACGCGGTCGAGTAAGGAAATGGTGTATTCAATACCTTCATCGGGATTGTTGGAATAGTACACCCAAGCAATGCTGCTCTGCAGGTCTATATTCTCTTCGTTTTCATACTTTCTGGCAAAGTATGCGGCTTCATTGGCATCGAGATTTTGAAGCGCGGTTAATGCCGAGGAGAGCACAAGATAGCTTCTTTCTTCGTTCAAAAGCCCTTTCAAAAGGTCAGTAGCTCGGGTATTTTCAAGCTCGTAAGGGAGCAATGCAATGGCTTCTGCACGAAGGGTGGTGTTCTGGTCTGAAAGCGCAATTTGCTCCAAAATCAGTCGGTTTTGCGGGTTGAATTGCTCATCCATTAAAAGCGCTGCAAATGCAATGTACCAATGCTTGTCGTTCAACGCTTTGTTCAACATGGACTGAAAGGCCTTATCCATGGAGGATATTTCTCCTTGTTCCAAGCGCATTTGAAGGGCATCAATGGCGTCCAATCGGCGAAGGAAAGCAGGAGATTTTTCGGCTTGATGGTACCACCATTCCTTTGGCTTGCTCTCTTCCAACTCCCACAAAATGGCTCCTTTCGGGTCGATTTCTGCATAGAGAAATGCCCCTAGATTGGAAGCGCTTTCTGGAGAGGTGTGCAAAGGAAATTGGAAGAGTTCTTCCCGATGGTGCAGATGGATGGGGAGCGTTTTTTCTCCTTTTTCGAAGTACATGCGAACTTCGCTCTGAAGGTGAAACAAATCATCATTCCCAAGGGAAGACTGCTGCCCAACAGACAATTGTAAGGTGTCTTCAGCCATAAAATAAGAGATCTTCACCTTGGGGTGACCGGCGCGATAAAACCACTGGTCAAAGAAACGAGTGAGGTCCAATCCGCTCACTTCTTCCATTGCGAGTCGGAGTTGGTTGGTTTCCACTTCCTGAAATTCATTTTGCTTAAGGTACAAGGTCAATCCTTCGAAAAAGGCACTGTCTCCCAAATTGGAACGAAGCATGTGAAGCACATGTCCTCCTTTGTTATAGCTGTGGGCATCGAACATGTCGTCAGGATCAGCATAGCTCGAACGAACGATGGGCACTTGCTTGTATTCAGCTTCATTAAAATAACCATCTGCAGCTTCCCAAAGGTGATAATCTGCTTGATCTCTGCCATATTTGTATTCTTCCCATAGATACTCTCCATAAGTGGCAAACGATTCGTTCATGGCCAAGTGAGACCAGCTTTCGCAAGTGAGCACATCGCCAAACCAGTGGTGAAAAAGCTCATGAGCAATCACCTCTTCATAATCACCATCCAACATTTCACGATCGGTTTGCTGCATGAAATCGCCAAAAACAACCGCCGAGGTATTTTCCATGGCTCCAGAAACATAATCGCGAACGACGATTTGCGCATACTTATCCCAGGGGAATTCATAATCGAGCAAATCGGAATAGAAAGTCATCATTTCTGGTGTATTTCCAAAGATTTTGAAGGCGTAATTGCCGTATTCTGGCTCAAGGTAATAGTGCACAGGAATTATTCTTCCGCTCGGACTCTCCCATTCGCTCACAGCACGGGTAAAATCACCAACTGCCAGCATGGTGAGATAGGGTGCGTGGCTCAGGTCTTGTTTCCAATAATCGGTGCGGGTACCATCGTCCAAATAATTGCTGTACACCAGAGTACCGTTGGAAAGAGTGATGTATTCTTGTTCCACGTTGACGTAAATCTCTTGGGTCATGCGCTCATTGGGCTGATCGATGGTGGGGAACCAACATGAGCTGCTTTCCGTTTCTCCTTGGGTCCACAATTGGGTGGGCTTGTTTACTTCGCTGCTGTCTGGGTTGATGAAATACAAGCCGCGGTTGTCTGTAATGGCCGATCCGCTTTTGGGCTTTACTGAATCGGGTTGAGCCAAGTAGTCGATAACCACCGTATATTCTTCCCAACGAGAGTAGGTGCGGTTGAGTGCGATTTCCAAATGAAGCCCCGTATTTTCATAGCTTAAAGGAAGTAAGGAGCTGTCCGTTTTGAGTGAAACAGCATTGATCTTCATGGCCTTGGCGTCAAGAATAAGTTTGTTCGAAGGGTAGAAGTAGGGCTGAAGTCGGAGTTCTGCTTTTCCTTCTAAGGTGCGGTTTTTCCAAATGGGTTTGACCTCCAAACGGGTATGGATGAGGTCGTGAACCATGGCCTCGGTTCGGCGATCATAGGTTTTTTTCGGGGCGATCTCAACTTCGGGCAGAAGCACGACGTTTTCATCCGCATTTTGCGACTTTTGAAGCAAAGAGCAGGCACTAAGCAAGACCGATAAAAACACGAGCTGGAAAAACGCTTTCAATTTCATCCTGTAAAAGTACAAGCAATATTGGTTACTTTTGAAACTCTTAATTCAAGAACACATGCAGAAGGTTTCAGTTAACGAAAAAGCAGCAAAAGCTGTTGAATGGTCAGGAGAAAGCACCTTAAAAGTGAACGATGAAGCCCTGGATTTGCGTGTAACTGTTCTTAAACCACACCATTTGGAAGTTGTTTTCAAGCACAAAACCTATCAAGTTGAAGTTCGTGAAGTGGACCTCTTGAAAAAAACGGTTTCTTTCAGAATGGGCGGAAGAAAATATGAAGTATTGGTTCAGGACAAGTACGACGAGCTCTTGAAACAACTTGGGATGGAGCGCGGTGCTGGGGCTCAAGCCAAGGAACTCAAAGCTCCAATGCCCGGAAAGGTTTTGAGTTTGGAAGTGGCCAACGGTGCTAGTGTTGCTGAAGGTGATCCGCTACTGATTCTAGAGGCAATGAAGATGGAAAACGTCATCAAATCTCCTCGCGAAGGGGTGGTTCATTCCATTCATGTTGACACCAATCAAGTGGTTGAAAAAAACGAAATCCTCATTTCATTTGAATAATTGATTCCTCGCTTTATCGTTCTCTATACACAAAAGGCTGTGAATAATAACCTTTAGCGAATGATACAGCCCACGGTCATTGGCTAACTTTACTAATTGGTATAAGAAGCGCAATGATGAAGCGAACATTTCACGTATTACTGACCCTCGTCAGCCTCACTTTTTCAACCCTGTTGCTGGGGCAAGACTGCAATGGCCCGGTGCAACTTTGCGCAGAAACCACCAATGATGCAGAGGTTTTGGACCAACTCAATCCATTAGCTTTCAATTGCATTAACGCCAATTATTCGTTGTTCTACTCGTTCACTACGAACAACAGCAGTTCCAATTCCGAAGGAGTAACGGTCAATATTTCCAACATCGATTGTGTGGGTGCCAATGGTGCTGACCTCATTTTTGCCACTGTAGTTTCTTTCGATCCTGCCAACCCATGCAGTCCTGCATTGTATGGATTAGAAAGTCCTTGTGAAAGTGATACCCTTGAGCTTTCCTTGGAAACAGGATTGCTTCAACCCGAAACCACCTACATGTTGATTTTAGCCACTGATCACGACCCTGCGTTCAGTGATTGTTTATTTGATGTGAGCATCGAAGGGGAGGCCGTGGACATCGATGCCTGCTGTGACGCTAATGTAACTTTAGGACAAGAAGCCATCTTTACGGTAGAAGGTGGTGATAATAACAATGGTGTTGATTACATCTGGTCTGGAGATTATTTGGATGAAAACACCGGCGATGAGATCAGCGTTTTCCCCGAAGAAACAACCATCTATCAAGTTACCGGAAATGTTGCAGGCTGTGAAGTAACCGACTTTGTAACAGCATTTATTGGTCCGCCAGTATCCATCCCCAACGCCATTACACCCAACGACGACGGCATCAATGATTTGTGGACCATCACGGGTATCAATGAATTTGAGGCGGCACATGTTACTGTTTTTGATCGTTGGGGTCAGGTAGTGTTCAACGACATTGGGTACAACGAGCCTTGGGATGGAACGAATCGGGGCAAGTTTCTGCCAACGGGAACCTATTATTACGTGATTGAACTGAATTCTTTGAATGTTAACATCGAGCCTTTGACCGGCTACATTGCCATCATCCACTAATGAGAAAATTCATCACCATAGCGTTTGTTTTAACGGCCATGAGTGCGGGTGCTCAGCAGTTAACACAGTATTCCCATTACGTATTGAATTATTTTGCCATGAACCCTGCCGTTGCAGGTTCTTCTCCTTGTTTGGACATGAAGTTGGGATACCGCGCTCAATGGACTGGCTTGGAAGGCGCGCCAAGATCGGCCTTCGCTAATTTGCACGGGAACTTTGGTAAAAAGAAACACAACTTTCACGGCATTGGTGGGCAAGTAGAGTCCGATGATGCAGGTCCGTTAAGCTACACCAGCATGGCCATTGCCTATGCTTACCATTTGAAGGTATCCCGCAAGTACATGCTGAGTTTGGGTGTTTCAGCGGGCTTCATGCAATACCGAATTGACGCTGCAGGTTTGGTTTTGCCCGACGTACAATTTGGGAACGACCCAGCGTTTACCGGGGCGAGTTCAGACTTTGTACTACCCATCGTAAACACCGGTTTGTGGTTATACAACGAAGATCGATTTTATGGATTTGCCATTCGAAATGTCTCCAACAACCAACTGGATGGAATTGGCTTAGAAACCAATATTGTTCCTCACTTTAGCTTCACTCACGGAAGAGCGATTGAGATGAATGATGGCTTCATGTTTAAGCCCAGCGCACAATTGAAATATGTGGCTAGCTCCCGTTTGAGCATTGACGCCAATGCCATGATTGATTACAAGAATAAGGTAGAATTGGGCCTTGGTTTCCGGTCTGAATCCGGCTTGGTGGGATTGTTTCGAGTAGATCTATTCAAATATGTGACTTTGGCCTATGCCTATGATCATTCCCTCTCCAGAATGAGATTAGGTGGAAGACATAGCCACGAAATTGTTTTGGGCATCAAAGCCTGTGCCCTTGGTGAGTCGAGAGCGACCCACTGTGCAGCTTACGACTGATTGTAGCATTGTAACCCTTCTGTAAAAAGAACGTATACAAGACTGAAAACTGGAACTTACCAGCCCGTGTTGGGCTCTAAACTATAGAATATTGAATCTGTTCTCAAGACAGGTGCTGACGGCACTTACCACCCTACTGCTGACGGCCACTCATGCAGAGGCACAAGATCGATTTTGGATTGGAACCAATGGAAATTGGAACGATACCAACAACTGGTCTGCCACCATGAACGGAGCCGGAGGAGCGTCGCTCCCGAATGAATTCACCACAGTTCATTTCGCCAACCCATCACAAGAAATCAACGTTCATGCTGAGCATTCAGTGCATGTAAAGAATGTACACGCACAAGGCAATTTGCTCCGTTTGCATTTTCAAGAAGATGTGATGATTCATGGAAATTTCCACGCAGAAAATGAAATCGACTTTATTGGAAATGGGGACCTCCATTTTGTTGGAAATGCAGAACACCATATCGATGTTCAAGACCAAATTGAAGCCAATGTTGTTTTAGATGAGGGAAGCCTTCATTTGGACAATCAACTGCTTTTGTCCAACAACAAAGAGCTCAAAATCTTAGGTGAGGCATTGTTTAGCAACGGAAGCCCAATTCTTTTGGGTCAGTTGACCGTTCCAAATAGCCACTGTTTTTTGGACGTTTACGGAAGCAAAATTGTGGTGCAAGAGGGAGTTTTCATTCACCCTTCAGTGGGAGTGAACCAAAGTGAGCAAACCCTTTGGATTAGCCAAGGTGTTGATCACAACAACGTTTCAACAGGTCCCTTGGCGAGCAGTTTCGAAAACAACCGCACAAATACCTGCGGAACGGGACCGGGAGAAACCCCATTTACCATTGATGCCGTGGTTCTTTCCGACTATAACGGACAAGATATTAGCTGCAACGGTGCTGAAGATGCTGAAGCCTTCGTAACGGTGAACGGCGGTGTTGGTCCGTTTACATTTACTTGGATTGGAGCAGACGCAACCGTTTTTACTCAAAACTTTGAAAATCTTGGACCAGGAACCTATACCATTGTGGTGAACGATGTTGGTCAGGGAATCAATTGTGTGGATAACGTTCAAATTACAGAACCTTCCCCTCTCACCACTTTTGCATTCACACAATCTCCGCCTTCTTGTGGAGACGTGTGCGATGGAACAGGAAACCCCATCATTGTAGGAGGTGTTCCCGGATACAATTTTAACTGGTCAAGCGGTGAAACAACGTCAACAGCAAGCATGCTTTGTGCTGGGGATAATAGTTTGACGGTGACCGATTTGAACGGGTGTGTGTTCAATGCAAATTTCACTATCAACTTTGAAGACATTCTCGCCAATGTAACAATTACCGATGTCCTCTGCTTTGGTGATGCCAACGGCGCTGCAGTGAGCAACCCAAGCGGTGGAGATGGCGGTCCATACAATTTTTCATGGTCCACAGATCCCTCAACAAGCAGTTCTATCAATGGACAAACCGCTGGAGATGTGATTCTTACCATTAGCGACGGGAATGGGTGTACCATTGATACCACTTTTACGATTGCATCACCAGACGAACTCCTCATCACTGAAGATCTCATCACCAATGAATCTTGTCCTGATGCCTTTGACGGAGCCATTGATGTGAGCGTTGCAGGGGGAATTCCTCCATACAGTTTTGCATGGACGGGTCCTGATGCCTTCTCTTCTACCGACGAAGACATCACTGGACTAGGCGATGGAACCTATACCCTCATCGTTGAAGATGATAATGGATGTACAAGTACGCTCAACTTTGATGTTAGCGTGCCGGATCCCATCGTAATCGATGGCGTAGTGACCGATGCTTCTTGTTTTGGAAACAGCGATGGAGGCATTGATATCACTATCAGTGGGGGAACTCCTGGCTACACCATTCTGTGGGACAATGGATTGGGAGCTGTGGAAGATCCTACCAACCTCTTAGCGGGGGATTATGAAGTGAGCGTAACCGACAACAATGCCTGTGTACAAACTCAAGTATTTACTGTTGGAGAACCGGATGAATTGCTGATTGATGGCACCGAAAACAACATCTCTTGTAACAATGCAAATGACGGTTCCATTGATGTGGACATTACGGGGGGAACACCACCTTACAACACCACTTGGGCCGGACCCGCTTTCGTTTCTTTGGATGAAGATATTTCTGGTCTTGCAGAGGGAAGTTATACTTTAACGGTGATCGATAACATGGGGTGTACTGCCCAGTTCACCGGAATCATTGAGAATCCATTGCCTTTGGATCTAGATCTTCAGCCAACGCCCATCACTTGCTTTGGAGCAAACGATGGAAGTATTGAAACAACAGTAACAGAAGGAACAGCGCCTTACAATTATTCTTGGACAGGTCCCAATGGGTTCCTCTCGACGGATGAAGATTTAAGCAACCTCGAGCCCGGGGTTTACGAACTTGAAGTTACGGACGATGGCGGATGTGTAGCGAATGGTTCAGTAGAAATCATTGAACCCTTTGAAATTCAAGTCGGATCCATCATCACGGATGCTTCTTGCTTTGGTTTTGCTGATGGGGCCATCAACATTTCCTTAACCAATGGAACGGAACCTTACACCTTCCTCTGGGAAGATGGTTTCGGAACAGACGAAGATTTGAACAACATTGAAGCGGGCGATTACACCGTAACGGTAACCGACTTTAATGGATGCTCAACCATGGCAAGTTTTACGGTTGATCAGCCCGAGGAACTGGACATCACGGTGAATGTCAGCCAAATTAGCTGCAACAACGCCAACGACGGATCCATAGAAATCGAGATCTCTGGTGGAACTGCACCTTATAACACACCGTGGACAGGACCGAGCTTTACTTCCAACGATGAAGACATCTTTAACTTGGCGGCAGGAGACTATCAAGTGGAAGTGAGCGATCAGGAAGGATGTTTTGTCTTGGTTGCAGAAACCATCATTAACCCACTACCTATTAGCATCACAACCACCCTCACGCCCATCACCTGTAATGGAGCAAATGATGGAGCCATTGCCACAGTGGTGAGTGACGGAGTGGAACCATACACTTTCTCTTGGACGGGTCCTAACGGGTTTGTTTCTGCAGATCCCAACCTCACAGCCCTTTCACCCGGAACGTACAATTTAACCCTCACAGACGATAATTTGTGCGAAGAAACCGCAAGTGTTGTGGTGGAAGAGCCCGAAGAATTGATCTTAAGTGCAAGTACCGTTGACGTGAGTTGTGAAGGCCTACTCGATGGAGAAATCGACCTGAGTATTGACGGAGGTACCGCTCCATATATCATCTCTTGGACGGGTCCGGATGCGTTTGTTTCAGACCAAGAAGACTTGTTCAATTTGGCAGCCGGTAGCTACGATGTTTCAGTGGAAGACTTCAATGGATGTGTTCAAGTGTTGAACGTGTTGGTAGAAGAGCCCGCATTGCTGGAAGTCAACCTAGATGTTACACAGATCACCTGTTTTGGTGACGATAACGGCGCTGTTGACATGACGATTAGTGGAGGAACTGCTCCTTATGATGTTCAGTGGTCAGGACCCAATGGATTCAACGAAACAACAGAAGATATTAGCAACTTACTTGAGGGAGATTATGACCTTGTTGTGAGCGATGCAAACAACTGTGAATTCATTAATACAGTCAGCATTACTGAACCAGACGAAATTTTGGTGGACATCGATGCGACAGACCCTTCTTGCTTTGGGGAGGCCAACGGTAGTATTGAATTGACCATCACTCAAGGAATTGCTCCTTTCACGGTGGATTGGGACAACGGAGATAATGGAGAGCTTTTGGAGAACCTTCCATCTGGAGATTATACTCCAACCGTTACCGACGATTCTGGATGTAGCATTACTCTTGGAACCATCACCCTCGAAACCGCCCCAGAAATTGTCATCGATCTCCAAGGCACGGATGTGAGCTGTTTCGGTTTTGATGACGGAAGTATTGAAACCAGCGCTAGTGGTGGAGTTCCTCCATATAGCTTCGATTGGATTGGTCCAGACGGCTTCACATCAAGCGATGAGAACCTCACCGATTTAGCACCAGGAGAATACATCTTGTTGCTCACTGACGATACCGGATGTGAAGGAAATGCCAACATTACCATTGCTGAACCATTGGAGTTAAGCGCAGATCTCGTAGCATCTACCCAACTGTGCTTTGGAGAGTTAGGAAGCATTGATGCGAGCATTAGCGGAGGAACCGCACCCTACATCGTCTCTTGGACGGGTCCGGATGCTTTCACTGCTGCCTCTGAAGATTTGAGCAACCTCGAAATGGGAACTTATGAAATCACTGTGGAGGACGATAATGGATGCGTTGTGGTGCAAAGCATTGAGCTCAGTGCCCCAGAGGAATTGGTGGTAAATACTCTTCCAATTGACCTTGATTGCAGTGGGGACGATAACGGAAGCATTGAAATTGAAGTTGTGGGTGGAACCCCTCCCTACTTTATAACGTGGACAGCAGATAACGGCTTCAGCTCCTTGAGCGAAGATATTTTTGATCTCGCGGCAGGTACGTATACCTTGACAGTAGAGGACGACAATGGATGTGTGTTCACAGAAGACATTGTGCTTTTTCAGCCAGAAACTTTTGTGCTCACGAGTGATGTTGTAAGCCCCAATTGTTTTGGTGAAAACACCGGATCCATCGATATTACCTTGACTGGAGGAGATGGTAACTACGATTTCACTTGGACCGGACCCAACGGATTCGGTTCCAACGCCGAAGATTTAAATAACCTTGTAGCGGGCGTTTACCAGTTGAACGTAACTGATGGCGGAGGATGTGTTTTGGATGAAAGCATTGAACTCCTCGAAACGCCTGAACTTACTGCAACCAGCATTGCTAGCGACGAAAGCTGCTTTGGAGACGAAAATGGAAGCATTGATGTTGAAGTGAGCGGAGGTTCGCCCAACTACACCTACTCTTGGACAGGGCCAAATGGGTTTACAGCCAACACGGAAGATTTGACCGGATTGGAAGCAGGAACCTATACCTTGACCATTGAAGACATCAACGCTTGTACCCTCGAAATTTCGGAAACGATTGCCCCAGGACTTGAAATCACCTTGGACCTGGAAAGCACGAATTCAGCATGTACCTTAGAAACAGGCTCGGTTTTGGTGACCATCGATGGAGGCGCTGCCCCATACGACGTGGTTTGGAACGATCAGGATTTTAATGTTGTAGGAACCACTGAGGAAGTCTTGAACTTAGGAGCTGGTGTGTACTTCGTTCAAGTAACGGATGACAATGGTTGTTTAGTTATTGACGGTGTGAGCATCTCGGATGCGGATGAAATCACCATCGATGCCACTTTGAACGATCCTTTGTGTTCAGGAGATTTGAACGGTAGCATCGACATTACACCCAACGGCGGAACGGGAGTCTATACGTTTGAATGGACCGGTCCGAACGGGTTTACTTCTTTAGACGAAGACATTGCCGACTTGGAAGAGGGAAACTATGCTGTTCAGGTGACGGATGACGCGGGATGTATTTCAGCAGAAGTATTTGACTTACTGAGTCCAGACCCGCTCACAGCGAATGCAACCAGTGTTGATATTTCGTGCAACGGGGCAAACGACGGTTCAATTCAATTGAACATTAGTGGAGGGATAGCTCCATTTACAGTGAACTGGTCCGGACCCAACGCCTTTGTTTCTTCCGATGAAAATCTAAGTGATTTGCAAGCCGGAACCTACGATGCAGTAATCATTGATGACAATGCTTGTACAACGAGTTTGAGCGTCACCATTGAAGAGAACGACATCATCGAACTGACCATTGATGCAAACAATGTTACTTGCCTTGGCTTGAACGACGGAAGCATCGACCTTTCAATCAGCGGCGGTTTGGCTCCTTATGCCTTCTCTTGGACGGGTCCTGACGGCTTTACTTCCGGGAATGAGGACATCAATAACCTCGTTCCAGGAGAGTATTTGCTCGAACTGAGCGATGCAAGCAATTGTGTGGTGAACGAGACCATCACCATTGAAGAAGGACAAATCATTGAGCTGCAAGAAACCATCACCGATGTGCTTTGTTTTGGAGAACAAACAGGAGCCATTGACCTCGAAGTGTTGGGAGGAAATGGAACAGTGAGTTTCTTGTGGACGGGTCCTGACGGCTTTACTTCTACCGATGAAGACATCAACACCCTTTTCGCTGGAGAGTACAGCGTGTTTGCGAGCGATGAAGAAAATTGCATCAGCGAAGCTACTTATACCCTTGGTGAAAGTTCAGAACTCGTTATCGATGCAAACATCTCGAACGTTTCTTGTGACGCTAGCGATGACGGATCCATTGAATTGATCATTAACGGAGGTATAGCTCCATACAGCGTGGTTTGGACGGGCCCGAATGCCTTTGCTTCTGCAGATGAAAACATCTCAGGCCTCGTGGCTGGAACTTATTTTGTGGAAATTCAAGACGCCAACGGATGCACAAGCAGCGGTACTTTTGAAGTAACTGAAGCCATTGCCATTGAACTCAGTTTGAATGGAACAGGTGTGGTTTGTTTTGACTCCAACGATGGAGCGATTGATTTAGAAATTAGCGGCGGATTAGCACCATTCGATATTGCTTGGACGGGTCCGGATGGCTTTGTTTCAAGCGACGAGGATTTGAGTGGATTGGCTGCAGGAGAGTACACCGTGATTGTGTCAGATCAACAAGGATGTGAAGCAAACAGCGCAGTAACGCTCGTCGAAAGCACGGAAATCATCATTTCACTCAATGAAAGTTCACCCACTTGTTTGAATGCTGATGGATCACTAGAAGCCATCGTTAGCGGTGGAAGCGGAGTTTATGCGTTCAATTGGATCGACCTTGATAATGGCGGACTCAGTATCGGGAACGACGCGCTCATTGAAAACCTCCCCGCAGGAGCTTACCAAGTGCTCGTGGAAGATGAAAATGGATGCTCGGCCAGTGCACAGTTGGTGCTCAACGATGCTAGTGGAACCGTGGACTTTGATTTGACACTACCCAATTGTTTCGGGGGAGCAGATGGAGCCATCGACATTACTCTTAGCGATGTGGAAGCACCGTTTACCATCGAGTGGGACGGACCCAACGGCTTTACTTCAGCCGATGAAGATATCAGCGATTTAACGGCAGGAACCTACAGCGTATTGGTGACCGATGCCTTCGGGTGTTTGTTTGGAGAAATCATTGAATTGGATGATCCTGCACAGATTGTTATTCAAAGCTCAGCCAACAGCCCAAGCTGTGAAGGCACAAATGATGGAAGCATTGGAGTGAACGTGCAAGGCGGTGTGGAACCATACATCTACTCGTGGACCGGGCCAAATGGCTTCACGTCCAACCAAGAAGACATCGACAACCTCGAGCCCGGTTGCTACACCCTCACCGTAGAAGATCAAAACCTGTGCTTGGTGCAAGAAGAAATTTGCATCGACCCAGCAACAGCTATTGAAGTGATTGAATCCATCACCAGCGTTGAGTGCAGTACCCCATTTACAGGAGCGATTGAACTTGAAGTTTCAGGCGGAGAAGAACCTTACTCCTTCACGTGGAGCGGTCCGGATGCCTTCTCATCCAATAACGAAGACATCTTCAACCTCAATCCGGGTGAATATGTGCTTGAAGTGAGTGATGTGAACGGATGTACTTTCAATCAAAGCTACACTCTCGAAGAAGTCGCGGGTGCTAACTTGACCTTGGATGGAGACTTTTCTACCTGTTTCGCAAGTGAGAATGGAAGCATCGATTTGAGCATTGACGGCGGAGTAGCCCCTTACCTGATTGAATGGACAGGCCCGAACGGATTCACTTCCAACGATGAAGACCTTTTCGACCTCGCTTCAGGAACCTACGAAGTAAACGTAATCGACGATCAAGGATGTGAGTCTACCGAAAGCATCGAGATCATCGAAAACCCAGAAATCTTCATCACCTTGATCGAAAACGCTCCGAGTTGCCAGAATGCAGACGGTAGCCTCGAAGCACAAGTGAGTGGAGGAACAGCAGACTACAGCTACTTCTGGTATGATTTGGACAACGGAAATGCCCTCATTGGAACCGACGCCCTTTTGGAAAACATTGGTGCAGGAAACTATTTCCTAGAAGTGTTTGACGCAGAAGGATGCCTTGAAAGTGAACTCATCTTCTTGAGCGATGCAGATGGAGATTTGAGCTTCAATGTTCAAAACGTAAG
This sequence comes from uncultured Comamonadaceae bacterium, assembly GCA_964649515.1. Lineage (GTDB taxonomy): Bacteria > Bacteroidota > Bacteroidia > Flavobacteriales_D > Sanyastnellaceae > CALKGK01. The sequence continues at coordinate 39,891 of CAZYPV010000009.1, forward strand.
CTGCTTTGGAGCAATTGACGGAAGCATCGATCTCTTTGTTGTCGGGGTGAATGAACCTTACACCTTGACATGGACGGGTCCGAACGGATTTACTTCCAACAATGAAGACCTCTTCGATCTGGAGGCTGGAGAATATGTACTTGAAATTACCGACGCTTTAGGATGCCTTTTGGGTGAAGTTGTGAATGTGAATTCACCGCTAGAATTAAGCGCAGTAGCAAATGTTGGGAACCCACTGTGTAATGGAGATGAAAACGGAAGTATCACCTTGAGTATTACCGGTGGAACCGCCCCTTACAACATTGTGTGGACGGGTGCTGATGGCTTTATGGAAACAACATTGAGCATCATTGATCTTCCTTCAGGTTGTTATGACTATGAAGTGATTGACGCAAACCTCTGCGCTGTTGTTGGACAAGTGTGCATTGAAGCACCAGCCCCACTCGAATTGAACGCACTCATCACCGATGTGCTCTGCTTTGGCGATGGCACAGGTGTGATTGACGCTGTAGTTTCAGGAGGAACACCAAATTACACCTTGGAATGGGTAGGTCCGAACGGATTTACCTCCAACCAAGCCTTCCTCGAAAACCTTGAGGCCGGGCAGTACGATGTGTCCATCACCGATGTGAATGCTTGTGTTCTTGATACCTTCCTCATTGTAAGTCAAAATGATGTTTTAAGCAGCAATGCCCTCCTCCTTCCGCCAACTTGCTTTGATGGAGATAATGGAGAGATTGATTTGGAGATTTCTGGCGGACAAGCTCCTTACACCTTTGAAGTGAACGGACCAAACGGCTACTTCTCAGATACCGAGCCCTTATTTGGCTTGGAGGCAGGAACGTATGTTGTTAGCATCATGGATGATTTATCGTGTGCTGTGAACGATACACTTCAACTTTTGGCTCCAGACAGCATTGCGATCACTTTTGATTTGAACAATGTGCAGTGCTTTGGTGAAAACAATGGAAGCATTGAAATCAGTGAAACCACAGGAGGTACCAGTCCTTATACCTACGATTGGACGGGTCCTGATGGGTTTACGTCTGCCGACACAAGCCTTACTGATCTCATGCCTGGAACCTATGTTTTGAGCATTATAGACGCCTTGCTTTGTGAAAACAGCTTTGAGTTTGAAATTGAGGAAGCACCGGTGCTTGAAGTTCTTTTGGACGACAGTACCGACCCAAGTTGTGTTTCTTCATTGGATGGATCGATTGACGTGAGCGTGAATGGCGGATTTGCCCCTTATACCTTCTCGTGGGCTGGTCCGGATGGATTTACCAGCTTCGATGAAGACCTGAGTGAAATTGGTGAAGGAGCTTACAACTTATTGGTGTTGGATGATGCCGGTTGTAGCGCTGAGTTGAATTCAGTGCTGCTTGTAGGTCAAGGAGACGTTACCGCTTTTGCGCCCAACGATACCAGTTGGTGTTTCGGAGATCCGGTGATTCTTCAAGGAGAAAATACCCTTGCTGATGGTCAAGGCTGGAGATTGGAAGATGGAACCCAAATTAGCGATAGTGCGCAGGTGCTTATCGACTTCGAACCCGGCGTTTACGTGTTGACTTATTTTGCAACTGACGGACCTTGTGAAGACACGGATGAGGTGGAAATTACCATTTTCGATGTAGTATTTGCCGATGCAGGAGAAGACCAATCTGTTTTTGTTGAAGAAGCAGCAATCTTGGGCGGAAGCCCGAGTACTTCGGACAACGCTACAGTTTACTGGTCGCCCGGAAACCTCTTGCAAGATTCAACCGCCTTCAACCCAGAAACGCTTCCAATGGGAGCAGATCAAGAATTCATTCTTTTTGCTGTGAGTGACGGCGGATGTGTGAGTACCGACACCGTATTGGTGAGCATCATCCCAGAAATCTCCGTACCCGATGGGTTCACGCCCAACGACGATGGAATGAACGATACTTGGGTGATTGGAAACGTAGCATTCTACCCAAGTACAACGGTACAGATTTACAACCGTTGGGGTGAATTGCTCTATGAATCTCGAGGATATACCGACCCTTGGGATGGAACCTATGAAGGCGACCCCTTACCCATTGGCACCTACTACTACGTCATCGATGTGCGCGAAGAACGCGTGAATACTCAATTAACCGGTCCTTTGACCATTATGCGATGAACACCATGAAAAACGCAATCATACAACGAATTCTGTTCCTGGTTATCATGGGCGCAGCTTGTCAATCTACGAGTGCACAACAATTGCCGCACTACAGTCAGTTTGACCAAAATAAATACGTGCTCAACCCCGGTGTTGCGGGATCGAGCAATTATTTCGATGTGCGAGGAATCAATCGCTCCCAATGGACTGGAGTTACCGATGCACCAAGAACTTTCGCACTGAGCCTTCAAGGTCCGTTGAAGAATAAAAAAGTGGGACTGGGAGGGTACTTGTTTACGGACAACGTAGGGCCAACAAGAAGAACGGGTATTCAGTTCAGCTATACCTACCATTTGCAGTTGAACGACAAGATCAAACTGGGCTTGGCCGCTTCGATGGGAGCGATGCAGTTTACCATTGATGGATCTAAAATTCAACTTGCGGAAGAAGGAGACCCCGCGTTGTTTTCGGAGTTGAACTCACAGACGGTGTTCGATGCTAAGTTTGGTGCATACATGTATCACGAAAAGTGGTATGTGGGGCTAACACTCCCTCAACTTTTGCAAAACGAAATCCAACTCTACGAGTCCACTACCGGTGACCTCAGCAGGTTGGAAGACCACTATTTCCTCATGGGAGGATACACCCATACGGTAAACGACACTTGGAAGGTTTCTGCCAACGCCTTGGTCAAATACGTCGCTCCTGTTCCTCCACAGTTCGATGTGAACGTGAAAGGACATTACAAAGACATGCTTTTTGCTGGGGTAGGGTATCGCCACAATGATGCACTCGTTTTTATGGCCGGGTATGAGTACCGAGAGGCCATTAGCTTGGGCTTTGCTTATGATATGGCCACTTCAGACCTGCGCAATTACTCCAATGGAACCTATGAAGTGTTGATTGGATTTCGATTCAACCAGTAAAATTGCAGCATGAACATCGAAGACTATCGGGAATACTGCATTTCGAAATCGCACGTAACGGAGTCGTTTCCTTTCGATGATAAGGTGCTGGTATTCAAAGTTGGAGGCAAAATGTTTGCCTTATGCAATGTGGAAGACTTTTCAAGAATCAATTTGAAGTGTGATCCTGATCGCGCCTTGGAATTGCGCGAAAGCTTCGCAGGGATTTATCCGGGATACCACATGAGTAAGAAACACTGGAACAGCGTGGAGATTCACTCTGACGTGCCCTTGAGCCTCGTTCATGAGCTGATTGACCACAGTTATGAGCTGACTGTAAAAGGGCTTCCTGCGGCGCTGAGAAAAGAGATTCAAGACAAGAATAAAGGCAATCCCTGAAAACATCCTACTTTTGTTCCTCGTTAGAGTTTGACCATGGCGCAAGAACAAGAGTATAAAAACATGAATGACTTGCTGCTGCACATGCAGTCAGTATTGCAGCGCATGAATGCCGGTAACCTGCACGCCGAAGAACTGAATGAAGCTGTGGAAAGTGCCCGAATGCTTTATGAAAGACTCATCGTTATTCGGCACCGTGCCTACGATCGATTGGGAAAAGGAGATTCCCTTTCATCGGCGTACAATTTCCGATTGGACCGCTATGTCCCCGTCAATCAAACCTCCCTTTTCGATGCCATTCACGAGATTGAAGTAGAGAAAAGCAAGGGAGAACAGTCGTCTCTTTTCACCCTTGAAGAAGAAAGCATTGATGTTGAACCGAAAGAGGAAAGTACGGAAGTAGTTATAGAACCCGTGCTTGAAGAAGAACTATCGGAGGAGGAAGTACCGGAGAATGGAGAAGCTTTTGAAGTGAAAGAGGAAGTGCCATCATCACCTCAAAAAGAAGAAACTCTTGCCATAACGGATGAAAAAGAACCTCAAGAAGAGGAAGTAGCTCCTTCTCTCGAAGAGGAAATACGGCCCGAAGATCAGCCCACTGAGAACGAGCAGCAAGTTCAATCGAAGGAAGAGCTCAAAACTCAGCCAGAGAAAACATCACCCACCACTGAAACTATTGGAAGTACCGGAAGCACATCCATCGCTGAAAAGTTGGAAAAAACACCGCTTTCTGATTTGAAGTCTGCCATTGGGCTCAATCGAAAGTTCCAATTCATCAACACCCTTTTTGATGGAGATGGAAGTGCTTATGACGCGGCCATTCAATTTTTGAATCAAGATCAAAATGCTGCAGAGGTGCCTTCTTGGATTGAAAACAAGCTCCCGAAGGAATTTGAAGATGAAGACGAACAAAACGTCCTCGAAGCCTTCATCGAACTCATCGAACGTCGCCACTCATGAACAAGTTATACATTGTTCCAACGCCCATTGGAAACTTGGGAGACATGACCTTTCGCGCGGTAGAAGTGTTGAAAGAAGTGGATGTCATTTTAGCTGAAGACACACGAGTAACCGGGAAATTACTGAAGCATTTTGAGATCGATACACCGATGCGTGCTTTTCACTCTCACAATGAGCACAAGGTGTTGAATCGAGTGATGGAAGAGATTGCATCTGGAACTCGTTTTGCTTTGGTTTCCGATGCAGGTACGCCCGGAATATCCGACCCTGGGTTCTTGCTTTCCCGCGCTTGTTGGGAAGAAGGCATCGTTGTAGATTGTCTTCCAGGAGCTACGGCACTCATTCCCGCGATGGTGAATTCTGGCTTGCCCGCAGATCGCTTTGTGTTTGAAGGCTTCCTTCCCCACAAAAAAGGCCGACAAAAACGCTTGCAACAGCTCGAGGGAGAAGAGCGGAGCATCATCTTTTACGAAAGCCCCTACCGCGTGCTTAAAACCCTTGAACAGCTCAAAACATTTTTTGGTGAAGAGCGAGAAGTGGCCGCCTGCCGAGAAATTTCTAAGCTCCATGAAGAGGTGGTGCGTGGAAGTTTGAAGGAAGTGATTGAGCATTTCAATCAAAAAGCCCCGAAAGGGGAGTTTGTGCTCGTCCTTGCCGGGGCTTCTAAGTAATGTCGATTAAATCAGGCTTAATCCAATTTCAGCACCGCTAAAAATGCCGCTTGTGGAACTTCTACGTTTCCTACTTGGCGCATTCTTTTCTTTCCTTTTTTCTGCTTTTCGAGGAGTTTACGTTTACGGGTGATATCACCACCGTAGCACTTCGCTGTAACATCTTTCCGAACTGCCGAAATGGTTTCACGCGCAACGATTTTAGCGCCAATGGCTGCTTGAAGAGCAATCATGAACTGTTGACGCGGGATGAGTTCTTTTAGCTTCAAACAGATTTTCTTTCCAAGGGTGTGGGCGTGGTCGCGGTGAATCAATGCGCTCAAAGCATCTACTTGGTCGCCGTTCAAAAGAATGTCCAACTTCACCAACTTCGACTCTTTGTATTCCGATGGGTGATAATCGAAAGAAGCATATCCTCGAGAAACGGTTTTCAGCTTATCGTAGAAGTCAAAAACGATTTCACCCAAAGGCATTTCAAAAGACAATTCCACACGATCTGCTGTGAGGTAAACTTGATTTTTTAATTCTCCTCGTTTTTCAATGCAAAGCGTCATTACGGCACCAACATATTCCCCTTTGGTAATGATGGAGGCCTTGATGTACGGCTCTTCCACATATTCCAATTTACTTGGGTCGGGAAGATCAGAGGGGTTGTTGATCACCAACTTTTCTCCTTTTTTCGTGTAGGCGAAATAAGATACGTTGGGAACTGTGGTAATCACCGTCATGTTGAACTCCCGCTCCAAACGTTCTTGTATGATTTCCATGTGGAGCATTCCTAAGAATCCACAACGGAATCCGAAGCCAAGGGCTGCAGAAGATTCCGGTTCGAAAACCAAACTTGCGTCGTTCAACTGCAGTTTTTCCATGGAGTTTCTAAGCTCTTCGTAGTCTTCGGTATCCACAGGGTAAATCCCGGCAAAAACCATGGGCTTCACATCTTCAAAACCTTTTACCGCTGCCGGACAAGGTCGCTCTACCAAAGTCACGGTGTCTCCCACCTTCACATCACGTGCATTTTTGATTCCGGAAATGATGTAGCCCACATCTCCGGCAGAAAGGGTTTTTCGTTTGATCAAATCCAGTCCGAGAACACCAATTTCATCGGCGTAATATTTTTTATCGGTATTGATGAATTTCACCTGCTCTCCGCTGTTGATGCTACCGTTGATGATTCTCAAGTAGGCAATGATTCCTCGGAAAGGGTTGAAAACGGAGTCAAAGACCATGGCTTGAAGCGGTGCTTCGAGGTCTCCTTTGGGGCACGGAATTCTGGAAATGATGGCTTCCAAGATCTGATCTACACCTTGTCCGGTTTTCCCGGAGGCTGGAATCACATCTGCAGGATCGCATCCTATCAAATCCACAATTTGATCGGTCACTCCCTCAGGATCTGCCGAGGGAAGGTCCATTTTATTGAGAATGGGAATGATTTCCAAGTCGTGTTCCAAAGCCAAGTAGAGGTTGGAAATGGTTTGGGCTTCAATTCCTTGAGTGGCATCCACAATCAAAAGTGCTCCTTCACAAGCCGCAATCGACCGAGAGACCTCGTAGGAGAAATCCACGTGTCCGGGAGTATCGATGAGGTTCAACACGTATTGTGTTCCCTCATGTAGGTAGTTCATTTGGATGGCGTGGCTCTTGATGGTGATCCCTCGCTCACGCTCTAAGTCCATATCATCAAGGGTTTGCGCCTGTAGTTCTCGATCGCTAATGGTTCCAGTAGTTTGGAGAAGACGATCGGCCAAGGTGCTTTTCCCGTGGTCAATATGGGCTATGATGCAGAAGTTCCGTATATCTTTCATACGCTACAAAAATAGCCATGTTTTTCGTGGTGGTGATGACTTTTGAAAATAAAGCCGTGATTTGCTGAAATATTTTCTTAAACAGACAACTTTCTGTAGTAGAACTGCATCAAGCGAAGAGAGAACATGACAGATCAAGAGTTAGTACACGCTTGCTTAAATGGCCAAGGCCAGGCTCAAAAAGAGCTTTTCGACCGTTTTGCCGGGCGAATGATGGCAGTTTGTGTGCGCTATGCGATGAGTTATGAAGATGCTCAAGACATTTTGCAAGAGGGATTCATTAAGGTTTTCGAAAAACTGAATCAGTACAGTGGAAAAGGTGCTTTGGGAGCCTGGGTAAGGATGATAATGGTCAATACCGCCCTCATCCACCTCAGAAAGCACAAAAAACTCCTTTTGAACGATGAATTGAGCGACTCGGCGGAGTTTGAACACCAGAACTTTTCTGTTTTGGATCAAATGGCCGCAGATGAAATAGTAGCATTAGTGAACGCTTTGCCTACCGGTTACCGCACCGTGTTTAACCTGTATGCCATTGAGGGATATGCACACAAAGAAATTGCAGCGATGTTGGACATTAGCGAGAGCACTTCCAAAACGCAATATTTCAAAGCAAAAGCCCAATTGAAAAAAGCGCTCCATTCAAGAGAAGAAAGTGAATTTAGAAGATAAAAAGTTAAAAGAGCTCCTGGCGAAAAAAGTGGGAGAAATGGAACTGCCCGTAGACCCAAGTCTTTGGACGGGGGTGCAGGCAGGCATCACCAGTGGAGGTGCTTCTGTGGGTGCTGCGGGCTTATCTTTGGTGGCAAAAGGCGCTCTGATCGCAAGTGCTGTCGTGTTGGTGGCAAGCCTCAGCTTTCTTGCTTTGCGAGAAACTTCTGAAGAAGGAAATGCACAGGAAGAGGAAACCATGGGCGAAAGCCTTGAAATTCCAAGCCAAAAAGAAGAACCAGCTCTGGAAATGGTGGAAGAAGCGACGGATGAAAATGAGGAAACAATGCCCGCAAAGAACCCGGAGGAAAAGCAAACCCAGCAAGAGCAGCCTCAGGTAACTCAGAACGAAGTAGCGAACCCTGTACTCACCACTTCAGAAATGAAAGGAGTTGATGAGCACAGTGCAGCTAATGGAGAGGTTGATGATCCAACCCTTACTCCAACGCTTCATCCAGAACCGATTGTGGAGTATTCGCAAGACATCGACTCGAACATGGACAGCGATGAGCACAACGCCCCTGTGCCAAGAGAAGAGCGATTATCTGCAGAATTCAGTGCTACAGGTGATGTTGACGATCACTACCTGTTCTCCTTCAGCCCGAAAAACCTCCAAGCGAAAAGCTACCTCTGGGAAATGGGAGATGGAACAAGCTACTACGGTGCAGAAGTGCAACACGAATACTTGGAGGAAGGAGATTATGTTGTGAGGCTCACCACCACCAACGAAGAAGGCGAAAGCAGTAGCGAAGAGTTGCTTTTAGAGGTTTTTGAACCCTCGGAGTTGTTCATCCCCAATGTATTCACGCCCAATAATGATGGAATGAACGCCCGATTTGACATTGCTAAGGCTTCCAAGAATATCGAAATCATTACACTGCGTATTTTTAACGATAAGCAAGAATTGGTGTTCCAAAACGACGAACGCGGAAATATCTGGGATGGAACGGATCAATTTGGCAATCCATGCAAGGCGGGTACCTACCGATATTGGCTCAAGGCCCAAGGAAACGACGGAGTGAGCTACAAAAGAGGAGGTACGGTAACGCTGCTGAGATAGTTAGAAATGCTATATTTGTTCACCTTAATTGAAAACAGACGTGTTTAGCGTACATTTCGCTAAATCTTAATTATTGAAATTCACCAAGAGAATATGAAAAGGTTGTTACTAATTGCTGCGGTTTGGATGTGTTCATCATTAGCATTCGCCCAAGAAGTTACTGAGGACTTAGCTCCACTTCAAGAGCAAAAAACGGCAGAAGAGATCATTCAAGAATACGGATCGCTCGAAGAAGCAGTGTTTGGAATGAATCGTGAAGAGTGGGCCATCGTTCGAGCATGGGAAAATTACAACGAGGAAGAAGTTGTAGCAATGATCATGGAGCGGAAAAACACCCCCGAAAAAGTAGCCAGAAGAGCCGAGGCCAAAGCCAAAAGAATGAACCAACCTCCTGGCGACGGTTGTGAGTGCTGGATTGAGCCGGACGGAACCTATACCAACATTACGACCAACATGTGGGACGAAACAGGTGGTGCTGGTGCAGATGTGGATGCTTGGCTAGGACCCATTTCTCTCGGACCTGGTGTAACTTTCAACCTCTACGGAACTTCTTATAACTCGTTTTACATCAACTCGAAAGGAACCATTTCTTTCGGAGCGGGTTACATCGACTGGACCCCAGAAGGTTTCCCGGCAGCTACCTACAACCAAGTAGCAGGGTATTGGGCAGATATCGATATTCGTGAGCAAGGTCAAATCCTCTACAAAGTAACACCAGAGGCGGTGTACGTGAACTTTGTGGATGTGGATTACTTCAACTCAGCCAGCGCGTCACACTTCCCGCGAAGCAACAGTTTTCAAATCATCATCACTCCTGAAGGAAGTGATTTCCTTGGAGAAAATAACGTGCAATTGTGTTACCTCGACATGGGGTGGGCACACGGAGATGTTGGTGGTAACGGTGGATTTAACGGACCCAACCCCGGCGTGAATGGTGCCGATGCAGCTGCAACGAATGGTCCAGGAGTGCAATTCGGTCGTTTCAATATCAACAACGATAATTATGATGGTCCTGGTGGACAACAAGACGGAATCAATTGGTTGGACAACAAAACATTTGCCTTCAACGTAGCTTCTGCAAGCAGCAACATTCCACCCATATCATCGGTATCGCCCGGTTGTGATACCATTCGGGTGTGTTTGAACGATACTTTCCCGCTCAACATGAATTTCTTGAGTCCGGAAACAGGACAAGTAACCACCATCGACGTGAACGCAACGGGTGATGGTTTGTTTGTGAACAACATTGTAAACGCAGGTACGGCTTTTCTAGATGCCGGTTTTGCTGGGTCGAACGACAACCTCGGTGTGCATACCATCACTGTAACCGCAACGGATAACGGTACACCGGCCGCAACCACTACGCTAGAATTCATCGTTGAGGTGATTCCGGTTGAAATTCCTGTAATGACGATTGAAGGTGACTTGGATTTGTGTGCGGGTCAATCCTCAGTTCTTCTTGCCAACGAAGGCTTTGATGAGTATTTCTGGAGCACGGGTTGTGAAACCATAGATTGCGAAGTAAACACCAGTGGTGTGGTTACCGCTCAAGGATTTTTATCGGGATGTGTTGCAGAAGCAAGTGTTGAAGTATCGGTAACGCCATTCTTCTTGCCAACCGTGAATGTGCTACCTAACCCAGTATGCTCCAATGATTCTGCATTGGCCTTTGTTCCGCCAATGGAAGCCGCAGAATACGTGGATTTTGAATGGAATGCAAACTACAATGACCTCGGTGGTGTTGTGTATGAAACCAATGGTGCGGATTCAGCATTTGTGAGTCCAGGAACTTTCCAATTGCTTGTGACCAACGAAGAAGGGTGCCAAGGTCAACGTATTTTCAACGTTCAAGGAGCCGATGCTGCCTTGTTGCCAGAGGATATTTGGTCAGGTGCATACTGCGATGGAATTGAAGATGTGAATTTTGACGGCGCAACGGGAGAAGAAAACTGCGGGAGCTTCCTACTTTACATGATCAACGCGAACGACGGAGGTTGGGGAGACGGTTTCCTTACTGTGTCTATTAATGGTGAGGACGCAGGGTTTGTGCTTACGTCGACCAACCCTTTGACCATTCACGATGATATTGAGGTTTGTTCAGGCGATTTCATTGAGGTGTTCTACGTTTCCGATGGAGGAAGTGATGCCAACAAATCATTGCAAATTTTCAACTGTGGGAACCAAAACAATACCACCATCAATTTGATTGAGCCCGGACTGTTGTGGAGCGGAAACGCCGGTTGTGTGAATGAGCCACCAAGCGGAGTTTGGGCACAGGTGGACGGACCAGCAGGGTCGTTCTCCGATACCGAAATTTTTAATACGGTATTTACTCCTACCGATTACGGAGTTTACAACTTGACATTTACCGATCAAGCTTGTGGAATTGAATACTTCTACGAACTTGAGTTTAATGAGGAGCCAGAATTGTCCATTTCTTTGGATGAAGAACTTCTTTGTGATGGTGAAACCGTAACGGGTACAGTGGTTGATAGTTATGATCCGGGAGGTACTGGAGTCATTTCTTGGCCGAATGGAGGTCCAACTTACGGTCCGTATTCAACGTATCAAGATTTAGATCTAGCAGCAACACTCACCAACGGATGTGGAACAGCAGAAGCGAACTTCAGCCTTTTGGCCTTTGCAGAACCTGAGCCAAGTTTAGAAGGTGGCGTGATTTGCGACGGATCTACCTTCCCGCTCTCAGCAGTGAACGATCCCAACGATGGTTTAGAATATGAATGGACCCTCGACGGGGCAGCCACCGGTTTGGTAGGCAACGATGTAAATGTGGATGAAAGCGGAACGTACTGCGTCATTGTTTCTAACGAATGCTATCCAAATGGAGTGGAAGCTTGTGCTGAGGTGTCAGTAGGAGCACTCATCAATGAGCCGGTATTCAACAACTTCTCTGTTGATTGTGATGGAGACGGCTTAGCATCCATTTGTCCAAACCTCCCTGATGGATTCACCATTGAGTGGCCTGATGGAAGCACTGGAAATTCTGGAGATTGCTTCGAAACCAGCGCTACCGGACAAGAATTCTGTGTAACGGTAACCGACAGCGGAAACTGTGAAACGACAGAGCACTGCACCAATGTGATCATTCAAGATGCTCCACAAGCAGTGGGAGAATACGAACCGGTAACGATTCTTTGTCCTGAAGTAGAAAATAGCTTTGCCCTCACGGCACCAGGAACAAGCACATATACCTGGTACTTCTTCTGCCTGGATGCCACCAACAACCAAATTCCATTAGATCAGTCGGGAAGTGAAGTTACAGTGACTTCCAGCATGATTCCTGAAGATTGCTGGGACGGCGTTGTCTTGATTGGAGAGAACTTCTGCGGATCGGTTGAATTCCCACTCTCTGTTGAAGGGTGTGAGATCACCATTCCAAACGTATTTACGCCAAACGGAGACGATACCAACAACAACTTTGTGATCGACGGTCTTGAAGTGTATGATGATGTTGTTCTTGAGGTGTTCAACCGTTGGGGTAACCTTGTTTACGAAAGCAACGATTACCGCTCGGGCGAGTTTACAGGAAGAGACTTGGAAGATGGAACGTACTTCTACGTTTTGATCTTACCAAACGGTATCGAAAACAAAGGAACGATCACCATCCTGCGATAAGCACGAATTTATCTTATTGAAAAGCCTGTTTTCTGAAAGGAAGACGGGCTTTTTTGTGCGCGAAGAAATGGGGTGTGTTGACAAAACAGCCCCGTAAAAAACCATCAAATAGTTGTTCTGCTTGTATCTTTGAACCATGGCCAAAATCAAAACGCGGTACGTCTGCCAAGAATGTGGAAACCAGTCTGCCCAATGGGTGGGTAAATGCAATGCCTGTGGAAACTGGAATACCTATGTAGAGGAAAAACTGGAAACCACCAGGAAGGGCACCGTAAAGTCTTCGTTGGATGTGAACAGCCAGCCTGTGCTCCTCAAGGAGGTGGAAGCCGGGAAACAGCCCCGCATGCCCATTCACAATAAAGAGTTGGAACGCGTTTTAGGAGGTGGGGTGGTACCCGGCAGCTTGATTCTTTTTGGTGGTGAGCCCGGAATAGGAAAATCAACGCTCATGCTCCAAACTGCCATGGAGCAAAAGGAGTGGAAGATCTTGTACATCTCTGGAGAGGAAAGCGCTACTCAAATACGAATGAGAGCAGAGCGGATTGGAAGTATCCACGATCAACTCTACGTGCTCGCAGAGACGAATACTGACCGCATTTTCAAGCACATTGACGAGATCCAACCCGACGTTTTGGTGATCGATTCCATTCAAACCATCCATTCCTCCATTGTGGAGTCTGCCCCGGGAAGCGTTTCACAAATTCGGGAGTGTACTTCGGAAATCATGAAAAAGGCCAAAACAGAAAACTTACCGGTGTTCTTGATTGGTCATATCACCAAGGAGGGCTCTTTGGCTGGACCAAAAGTACTTGAGCACATGGTGGATGTGGTTTTGCAGTTCGAAGGAGATCGTCACCATTCCTACCGCATTGTTCGAGGAATAAAAAACCGTTTTGGTTCAACGAATGAGTTGGGCATTTTTGAAATGATTGGGAGCGGACTTCGTGAGGTGAGTAATCCTTCTGAAATTCTAATTCATCAGCAAGACGAAGATTTGAGCGGCGCAGCTATTGCAGTAACGATGGAGGGGCTCCGGCCAATGTTGATTGAAATACAAGCCTTGGTATCCTCAGCCGTATACGGAACACCCCAACGGTCGGCCACGGGATTTGACATCCGAAGAATGAACATGCTTTTGGCTGTTTTGGAGAAGCGATGTGGATTTAAGCTAGGAATGAAAGATGTTTTCTTGAACATGGCAGGGGGAATTCGGGTTGATGATCCTTCTTCTGACTTGGCAGTGATTGCAGCAATTCTATCCAGTGGAGCAGACATGTCTGTAGCTCGAGACACTTGTTTTGCAGGTGAGGTAGGTCTTTCCGGAGAAGTTCGTCCAGTAAACCGCATCGATCAACGCATTGCCGAGGCCGATAAGTTGGGCTTCAAACGCATTTTCATCAGCAAGCAACAACAATTGAATCGGGAACAGAAGTTTACCTTGAAAGTAGAGCCCATCTCCAAGGTGAGCGACTTGCTAAGAACCCTTTTTGAATAGCACTTAAGCGCTTTTCTGGGCAGCTTTGTTTTTATTGGCCAGTTGTCCACAAGCCGCATCAATGTCTTTTCCACGAGATCGACGCACATTCACAATGAGATTGCATTGCTTTTCGAGGAAGTCGGCAAAACGATCCACCTTTTCGGGGGCGGCTTGCTGAAATTCGCCATCATCAATGGGGTTGTACTCAATGATGTTGATTTTACAAGGTACGTTTTTGGCAAATTCGGCCAATTCCCGAGCGTCTTGCAATTCGTCGTTAAAATCGCGAAAGATGATGTACTCAAAGGTCACCCGCGTTCCCGTGCGTTCGTGGAAATAGCGCAGGGCTTCTGCCAAGGCTTCCAAGTTATTGCTGTCGTTGATGTCCATGATCTTGCTCCGCTTCACATCGTTGGCGGCATGAAGCGAAAGCGCAAGGTTGAACTTGACCTCATCGTCGCCCAGCTTTTTGATCATTTTTGCAATTCCCGCAGTACTCACCGTGATGCGCTTTGGAGACATCCCCAAGCCGGGGTTTGAAGTAATCAATTCAATGGAACGCAACACATTCTTGTAGTTGAGGAGGGGTTCTCCCATGCCCATGTACACAATGTTGCTCAAAGGGGTTTGATAACGATTGCTCGCTTCATCTCTGAGGTAGCGCACTTGATCGACGATCTCGCCGGGAGTGAGGTTTTTCATCAACTTTAAGCGACCCGTAGCACAAAATTTGCATGCCAAACTGCAACCCACTTGGGAGGAAATGCAGGCTGTCATTCGGGAAGAGGTGGGAATGAGCACTCCTTCTACCACTTGGTGCTCTGCCACTTGAAAAGCACATTTGATGGTCTTATCGTTGGATACTTGTTGGTCTTCCACGGGGAGTACATTGAGCGAGAACGCTTCTTCGAGCTGTTGTCTTAAACCTTTGGAGAGGTTGGTCATTTCTTCAAAAGACCCTGCCCCGTGCGTCCAAATCCACTCATAGACCTGCTTTGCACGAAATGCTTTTTCGCCCATGCCTTCAAGGGCGAGCTTCAAGGCATCCAAGTCTAAAGAACGAATATCGGTAGCGGCTTTCATGGTGCAAAGATAGGCTTTGTTCACTTCAATCCCCCTCGGCCTTCAGAAATGCTCAGGCTTGCTCCTTGAAAACAAAGCGATAGCGGATCACTTCACCCTTGCTCCCTTGTCCGTCTTTGAGCTGTATTTTCTTCAACTTTCCCACCACATAATCGATCAACTTGGGGTCGTTGGATTCAATGTTGATGATTTCCACCTTTCCATTTTCCTTGATGCGAAAGCTTACTTCAACGGTACGGGCTTCGCTCTCCTGATCAAATGGGGTGCTTTGATAAGCGTCGTGATTACTGGAATAAGCCGAGCATGGCGAGAAACACAACACCAAGGAGGCACTCATCGCCAAAAAAAGAAATACGAAGTTCAGTTGCTTCATGATGGCCAAGCTTACGAGTAAGACGCTTTTAGTCGCCCAAAGTTACAGCTTATACCTCGATTTGTGCCGTTCATTTCCACGAACGGTTGATGAACCTCGTTGAGTGGCGCTTTCTTTTTTGCCGTAAAGCTGTTCGCGAAGGGCTTCTTTCTTTCGCGCACTTACGGGAACTTCTACACCCGTGAGCAATGTGCAGCGGTTTCTCCTCAGACTTACGCTTTCCAAGTAATGCATGTTGATGAGCACGGAATTGTGTATTCGACAAAAAGACGGGTCGTCAATCATTTCCTCCAGACGTTTCAAATTTCTCGAGATCACCAACTTTTCACTTCCCTTGAAATGAAGCTCGGCGTAACTCCCAGCTGCACTCACGTGCGTGATGTCTTTGTGGCGGATGAAATAGCGCCTGCCAGAAGTGAAGAGCTCCAGCTTTTTGAAATAGTAAGGATCTTGATTGGCCTCAAGGGCTTGGTTGTAGAGCCTTTTTGTGGTTTGGATGAGCTCTTGCGGACAAAGGGGTTTGAGCAGGTAGTCTTCCGTGTGCAACTTGATGGCCTCAAGCGCGAAATCCGAATAATAGGAATAGATGACGGTCATAAAATCCCGCTCTTTTAGTCTGTGAAGCATTTCTAGTCCTGACTCATTTGGAAGTTGGATATCGAGAAAAACCAAATCGGGCGATAGTTGCTCGATGATTTGCATCGCTTCCGTAGTGTTTTCTGCTTGTGCCTGAACGCTGAGATAAGGACAGTGTTGATGGATGTAATCGATGAGGATTTGACGGGCCATGGGCTCATCGTCAACAATGAGACAAGAGAGTTTGAAGTTCATTGGAGTGGTTTTAGTACAGTTAAATCAAGTTTTTGAGAACAGCTTTTCAGCGCTCCAATTGGAAATTAGAAGGAATTGATTGGGCGTGCAGAAATACTTTGTAAGTGCCTACATTAAATTTGTGAATGAAATCAAGCCCTTCGCAATGAAGCCCTTGAGCTGTTTTTTTAGCGATGTGTAACTAATTAAATGTGCACCACGTCCTACTTTTGAACACGAGAAAATTGACACGATGAAAAAGATATTGATACTCTTTGCAGTGCTGCTTTCAAGCCAAATGACTTGGGCACAAGAATTAGAACCGGAAAAAAAAGACACCACCAAGATTGCTGTCGGTGATTTGAAACTGGTGATGGTGAATGAAGATAGACTTGGGGCAAGCTTGAGCACAAACCCCAACGAAGAGGATTCAGTCATGACCGATCAAGAATTGAAACAAGCACTCACTTTTTGGGGTGGGGTGGATGCCGGGGTAAACATCCTTTTGGACAAGAACAATTCCACCGATTTCACCAACGAGCACGAATGGCTTGATCTCGACTATAGCAGGTCCATGTCTTGGAGTTTTAACCTCTTAGAAGCGAAAATTCGCTTGGCGAAGGACTATGTTGGGGTAGTGACCGGTTTGGGTTTCACCTACAATAGCTACGGTCTCAAAGAAAATGTGCGTTTGATGGCCAACAGTGATTCCACCTATGCTGTTATGGTTCCTACTGACAATCCCGACAGCTTGGGCGGATACCTCCCTTATACAAAGAACAAGTTTCGTGCGTCCTACCTCCGCATTCCCTTGATGTTAGAATTCAACACCAGCCTCGACCCTGAACGCACTTTCCACGTAGCGGCAGGTGTCATCGGAGGATGGAACATGGGAACCATCAATAAAGTAAAATATGAAGAGGAAGGAAACGACGTAAAAACACGCAACAAAGGAGATTACAATGTTTCACCCTTCACTTTGGATGCCAGTGTGCGCCTCGGTTATCGGAACTTCACCCTTTTTGCGAACTACGGCCTAACCCCCTTGTTTGAAGATGGAAAAGGTCCTGAAGTATATCCATTGACTGTAGGGCTTCAAGTGGTTCCCTTCAATGAATAATTTTTCTCGAATTGTAAATTGAAGAGCCGGCCCATTGCAGCCGGCTTTTTTTATTCAAACTTCGATGATGTTTTCAGGCTCCAGAAGTGCTTCGCCTTTGTATTTGAGCATCAGCTGAACCAAAGCAACCACGTCTTTTCGACAGTAGCGTTCGATACGATCGAGGTCGTCTTCCTCGTAATAAACACTGGCCACTTGGCTTCCATCGATATCGTCTTTTGGTGTAGGTATTCCAAAAACTTTGGCCAATAGCTTGAGCGAAGTGTAGTTTTTATAATCGCCAAATTTCCAGAGCTCCATGGTGTCTAAATGTTTGATTTCCCAAGGCTTTTTACCTGCAATATCAAGACTACCGGGTAGCCGAATTCCATTGATGAGCATTCGACGAGCAATGAAGGGAAAATCAAATTCTTTGGCATTGTGTCCGCACAACAAATGGTAAGGTGCAGAGAAGTGGGAGTTCACCAAATCGGCAAATCCGTGCAAAAGTTCGGCTTCATCTTTACTGAAAAAGGAAGTGAGGCGAAGTTGTCGCTCGCCCATTTTTTGGCGCAAGTACCCCACAGAGATACAAACGATTTTACCAAACTCGGCATAAATTCCCGCCCTTTCATAGCTCTCCTCTAACTCCAAGCCGTCGCGCTCTCGAATGAAACGGGTTTTGTCTTCCCACAATTTTTTCCAAGTATCATCGAGATCGGTAAATCGACCTTCAGCGGGTACCGTTTCGATGTCGAGAAACAGCACATTTTCTAAATTCAAATCGTGAAGCATGAAGTAATTTTAAGAAAAACTTGCTTTCCACGTTCAAGCGGCAAAAAGTAATTTACCAAAGCAGCGCTTTTTTTTGTGCGTGCGTGAATTTGACCTTTCCCCACACCAAGCCTGTTCATATCCTCTCCCATCTTCTTCATCGTGGATTGAAAAAAAAAGCTACCTTTTTCATCCTAAACCATGACCCACAATGCTTTGGGTCAGCTAAAAACATCTTACTCATGGAATGTAATTATCCCGCTTTGCTGGTATCTGGCGTAGCTTCCCTCTTTGTTGGTTTCATTTGGTACAGTAAATTTCTATTTGGTCCGGCGTGGCAGAAGGCTTTGGGATTGAAGGATGAAGACCTCAAAAAGAATGGCCTGCTCATCTTTGGTTTGAGCTTTCTTTTCGCCATGGTCTTGGCCTTTGGCTTGGGGATGTATGCTGGTTATCACGAACCTGAAGAACAAACCTTCAAGCACGGTGCTTTTCATGCCATGCTGAGCTTCGGCTTGTTTGGATTTCCTGTAATCGCCATCAATGCCCTGTACAACCGAAATGCATTTGGCTTTACCCTTATAAATCTGGGGTACTGGTTCATCACCTTCACACTTATCGGTGGCATCACCTATGCAATGCATTAAAAAAACACCACAAGATTCATTTTTTCCATTACAAACAATTCACCACTTCTATGAAAAAAACAATCACCCTAGGATTTGCACTGGCTTTGCTCATGACGGCCTGCAAAAAAGAAGAATTAAATAAAGAAACCCCGGGAGCCACGATCGATTTACGACTAAACGCCCCGCTTCCTCAACACCCTGAAAATGTAGCCAGTTTAGAACAAATCAACGCTGCCGCTCTTGAACAATTGGAAAGCGAAGGTGTGGTGAAATGGGCAAATATGGACGAGGCCCTGGTGTGGAGTGCACTCTTGCGCAGCGACTCCCTACTTTCGGTGGGATATCAGCCTTTAGGGCATCAAGACATTCAAAACAACATTCACTTAATTGATCTTAAAAGCGACAAATGGGCAGCGGTAAAGGACGCACTTCAAGCGCATATTCTCTCAGAAACACAGCGCTTGAATCCCGACATGAGGCTGGAAGGAGAAGACCTCTTTGCTTTCGGGGATAAAGAACTTCCTTACTTCAATGTGAAGGTGTGGAATTTCGAAATTTTAGCTCAGTTGCTTCGAATGGACCACGTTCGGTATGCAGAACCCATGGGCTATGGTACTCAAGAAGAACAAAGAAGTGCAGCCGGTTGCGGTGGAAATGGTCCGGACTGGGGCATCCCATCGAGCGACTACACCACCATAGCGCCCAACGCCAAAGTGAGCTGGAATTACCAATACAGCAACATCGAAAATGCTTGGAACAGCAGTACTGGCGACGGAATTACCATCGGTTTGATTGATACAGGGGTGAATTCCGGGCAAGCAAATTTAAACAGTGCCTTTGCGTCAGGACAATCGACCGGTCGATTCATCGATAAACAAGGTTTTCATGAGTCGTGCTGGTGGTGGTGGTGTTCGAATGACGGGGTTTGGGACGATTGTGGTCATGGAACCTCCATGGCTGGAACCATTGCTGCACCTCGAACCAACACAGGAAACACAGTAGGAGTGGCTTACAATGCGAACTTGGTGAGTTGTCGAGGTACGGATGATGTGATCATTAATGGAAGCAAAGAAAAAGACGGCGTTACAGATTCATTTTATTATTTGGGCAATCGCAATGATGTGAAAATCATTTCCATGTCTTTGGGCGATGTATTTTGGAGCAGTCAAGTGGCTGATGGTGTTTACTATGCCTACAACCGCGGTAAATTGATTTTCTGTGCGGCGGGAACATCTTTAAGTTGGACCTCTTGGTGGGGAGTTATTTTCCCAGCAAACATGAGCCAGACAACGGCAGTAACAGGCATTCGCACAGGTAGCCCCATGCAGCGCTGCGCAGAGTGTCATTCCGGTTCTCAGGTTGATTTTGTGGTGGTGATGCAAGACCGCAACAACACCAATCGAACTGCCATTACATTGGCCGATAATGGGAACCAACCAAGCTATACTGGAGGTTCTTCCATCGCCACGGCAACCACAGCGGGCATTGCCGCACTGGTGTGGGCAGAAAACCCAAGCATGAGCCGAAACCAAGTGATGAACCACTTGAAGGTCGCCTCGTCAAACTATCCCTCCCGAGACGGTCAATTCGGTTGGGGCATTATCGATGCTGAAGCCGCAGTGCTGAGCGCAAATTGATACGGCGGATTTAGATTTAGGAAGCACCCACGGTTCTCTGTGGGTGCTTTTTTATGGGCAAGAATAGATGGCAGAAACCAGTAAAATTTTTTATTTTAGGGCACCTATCTTTTACTATGCAACTTACTATACCTAAGCTCATCGCCTTGCTTCTAGTGCTGGGTGCGCATCAACTTCTCGCTCAAGAAACATGCTTGTCTTTTGATTTAGCAGACACCCTCAACACTGATTGTGGAGCATGCGTCACCTTGGAAGCGCCGTTCACTCAGATTTATCAAACCAATACGTACAACGTAAGTGCAATTGATCCAACGCCACTCTACCCTTTAAATGTTGGTAATCCGGTTGGTGTGGGTATTGACGATACTTGGTCAGAAATCATCCCGCTCGGGTTTGAATTTTGCTTTTTCGACCAAACCTATACCTCCATTGTTCTTGGCTCAAACGGAATTTTAACCTTCAACCTCGCCAATGCTGGGGGCTTTAATGAATGGAACTTTGATGCAACTTGTCCAAGCAATCAACTTCCGGTAAACTCCATCTTCATGCCCTATCACGACATCGATCCCTCCGTGTGCGGTACCGTGCGCTATCAGGTCTATGGAGAAGCACCGTGCAGGAAGTTCGTGGTGAGTTATGATGAAGTATGTTTGTTCAGTTGCACCACTCTTCAGTCTTCCTCTCAAGTGGTTTTGAGTGAAGGAAGCAACGCCATCCAGGTATTTGTGATCAACAAGGCACCGTGCCTCGGCTGGAACGATGGTAACGGTTTAATTGGAATTCAAAATGCTGCTGGTACAGTGGGTTTCACACCTCCAGGAAGAAATACCGGTCCGTGGAGTGCGAGCAACGAAGCGTGGCAATTTAATCCCAATGGCGATGAATTGGGCAGTGTTGCATGGTTCGAGAACGGCGTTGAAATCAGCAACGATGTTAGCGTTGAGGTGTGTCCAGATTCATCAAAGTACTATCACGCAGAATTGCGATACGGATCATGTTCTAGTCTAGCTACAGGAGAATGCGAAAATTATCAAGTGACGGTAAGCGCAGGAACCTGGCCCGAAGAAGTCTCTTGGAACTTGATCAATCAAGACGGAACCGCTGTGCTTTCAGGGGGGGCGCCATTCAATCAAAACGTTTGTTTGCCCAATGCTTGCTATACCCTCGACATGCTCGACAGTTGGGGAGATGGATGGAACGGCGCAGTTTGGAACATTTCGTTCGAAGGCCAAAATCAGGGAAGTGGAACCATCGCCAATGGTACCCAAGGGAGTTCGAGCTTCTGCTTGGACGAATATGTACCTGTTAACGAAGAAGAGGAGGGGCCACCACTCTGGGCCACGGATAGCATTTTTGTTGAGCTCAACCTCCCACAAATAGACGAAGGAATCATTCTTCCCGAAATTTTATGTGGAGAAGATGCACCCATTACACTCCTTGCGAATGAACCCGGTGGGAACTGGAGCTCAAGCTGCCTTGATTGCCTCGAAAACGATCAATTCGACCCAAGCAACCTAACGGAGGGTGCTTACGACGTTGTGTACACCTTGGAAAGCGTTTGCGGACCTATTGAGCAAATTGCATCCATTAACATTGAACTTGCACCGGAGATTGAGCTCAACTTGCCCGAGTATGTTTGCCTTGAAGGCGAAGTTGTGAATTTAACGAATGACTTGCCAGGAGGTGCATGGTTCAGCGATTGCGAAGCTTGCTTGAACGAAGAGAATTCCACTTTTGAACCCAGCGCGGGTGTTGGGACCTATCAATTGCAATACACTGCGGGCGAAAACTGTTTGAACACGGATAGCACCATCATAGAGGTCTTGGAGATGGATGTCGCCGCAATTTCGCTTCCTTCAGAATGGTGTGTGAGCAGCGATTTAGTGTTAGAATCCAATGGAACACCGGGCTCTTGGACGAGTTCTTGCTTGGAATGCTTGAATGAAGATGAAAGTACTTTTTTGGGCTTGACTAACGGGGCCGGGCTGGTTCAACTCAACTTTACACCAGAAGGACAGTGTCCGGTGACCAGTTCAGACAGCTTGGTTCTTGTCGCAGATGTAAATGCAGAAATTTTTGGACCACTTGAGGTGTGTGAAAGTGACGACCCCATTGTATTAAGCGCCGCGAATGATGGAGGTTTCTGGACCTCAGACTGTGAGAATTGCTTGAGTCCTGAAGGCGTGTTCACACCAAACTTGGTTGATGCCCCTGAGGTCAGCATCGAATACAGCATCGAAGGAACCTGCGCAGACAGCGATCAGTTAACAATACTCGTTCTTGACGAACTCACGGCTCAAATTGCCCAGCCAAACCCCATTTGCGAAAGCGCGTCAGTTATCTTGGAAGCAACGGGGGATGAAGGCTTTTGGATGGCTGATTGTGGCAACTGCGTGAATGAAACAACGGGCTTGTTCGATGGAACGAATTCCGGACCGGGAACATTTTCCATTACCTATGCTTTTGGCAGCGGATGTGCCCAAGATGCGAGCGCCACGATTGAGGTCTTGGCCAGCGTAAACGCGAGCATTTCAGACCTACCTCCCCTATGCGAAACCAGTGAAATTTACCTCCTCCAAGCACAAGATAATGGAGGAACTTGGAGTGCAGACTGTGGCAATTGTGTGGATGAAAACGGATCATTTTTTCCAAGTGAAGTGGGACCTGGAGTTTATACGATTTCCTATGAAATTGAAGGGGTTTGCTCTGATGAAGATGAGGTTTTCGTTGAAGTTTTGGAACAAACCACAGCTGAAATGTTTCTGCCCGATTTCATTTGCCTCGGAACGGAATATTTGGAACTGAATGCGGCAAACTCAGGAGGAAATTGGTCTGCCGATTGTGCCGATTGTATTGACCAAGAAAATCAGCAATTGATAGCTGAAAATTTAAGCATTGGAGAATACCTCATCACCTATAATGTAGACGGTTTGTGTGGAGATGAGCAAAGTGAAATCATTGAAGTGGTGCCTTGTGACATCGTTGTTCCAAATGTATTTACACCCAACAACGATGGGGTGAATGATGATCTGGAATTCACCAACCTCCAGTATTTTAACGGAGCGAGTTTACGTGTTTATAACCGTTGGGGGCAAGTGGTTTACGAAAGTGATGCTTACAAGAACAACTGGAAAGCAGAAGGAATTTCAGACGGCACCTATTTTTTCACCTTGCTTGTACCCAATCTCATCGAGCTTCAAGGAGAAATTACCATTTTGAGGTGATGAGGGCATGATCATACTCACGGCCTACATTTTGGAGGTGAAAGAACGCTTGTGGAGCACCTGAACGCAGAGAATCCCACATTTGCAAGTTCTTGACACGCCTCACGACGGGCATTTAAGTTATCTTTGAGCATGCTTAGAATCCATGTTCTTATTTGTTTGACGATATGCTCCATTTCCTTGATTCGCGCCACAGACATTCCAGGCGGGAACATTGCTGGCGTGTGGACATCAGAGAATAACCCATACATCATCCAAGGAGATATCCGAGTGGCTGAAAACGAGAGCTTGCTCATTGAGCCAGGGGTAGAAATTCGCTTCGATGGAGGCTATAAATTGAGTATTTTGGGCGATTTTCACGCACAGGGTGAGGAAGGGAATCCCGTTACCTTTACTTCCAACACCGGCGCAAATGTTTGGAGAGGTGTACGTTTGGATTCTTTGGCCAGCACATCAGATTCAGCCCGTTTCGAGCATTGTACTATTGAGAAAATGTTTCAGCAAGGAATATTTATTCTCGACGATCGCGTGCGCATGGATCATTGCACAATTCAAGACAACCAAGGCTTGTACATTGGCGCAGTCTATATGGCACTGGGCAATCCCGTCATCAAAAATTGCCACTTTGAAAACAACAACACCGGCTCACAGTCGGAAGGTGGGGCCATGTATATCTGGGATGCTTCTCCTTTGATTCAGAACAATACCTTCATCAACAATTCTGCAACCTACAGCGGAGGGGCGATTACCATTTACAGGAGCAATTCTCCTACACAACCCCAAATCATCAATAATCGATTTGAAAACAATGAAGCAGCTTCTGGAGGTGCGATGGTGATTCATAGCAACTGTGTTCCACTCATCGAGGGAAATGAATTTATTGGGAACAGTGCTTTTTACGATGGAGGTGCCATATGGGCAGGGTACGTGCTTGCGGGAGAAATCCAGTTCAACAACAATCGATTTGAGAACAACACATCCAACAGCGATGGAGGAGCCCTCTATTTCGTTGAAGTAAGAGCAAAGTTTGCAAACACCCTCTGGAAAGGAAATTCCTGCACTTCGCAAGGAGGAGCTTTTTATGCCGATGATTATGCTCAATTGGTGATCGAGGACAGCCAATTCATTGCAAATTCAGGGAATCAATCGGGCGGACTCTACATCAACGACCACACGAGTTTGGACATGAATCGCTGCGAGTTTCTCAACAATACGGCGAGTTCTGGAGCTGCCTTTGGTCCAACCTATTATTGTGATGTGAATGTGGCCAACACGGTTTTTGCAAACAACGAATCTTCAGGAAATGCGGGTGCTGTTCGAATCGTGCAGTTTTGTCCGGTGAACTTCAACAACTGTGTTTTCGCCAACAACAAAGCCGGAAATGATGGAGGAGCCTTTACCCTCTATTGGGACAGCGACCCTGTTTTTAGAAACTGCATTTTTTGGGGGAATAGAAACGGTGAAGGTGTGAGTACTTACTGGGTGAACGAATACATCTGGAACACCTGCGAAGCCAGCTTTTATCACTGTGTAGTGGAAGGTGGAACAGATACTTTTGAGTTTGGAGACAGCAGTTTCAACGCTTACGATAATTGTTTAGAAACAGACCCTTTGTTTCTCATTCCCAGTGCTGGAATTGGGGCTAGTTTCGATGCAAGCCAGAGTTGGTGGAATGTGGATGAAACCAATTCTCCTTGTTTGGATGCGGGTCTTTTTGTTGATGGAATGTTTCTGGGTGATGCTGATTTGGCCGGGAACACTCGATTTCAGGGGCTTATTGATATTGGAGCTTATGAAGGAGGAGGAAGTGTTCAACCCCCTGTGCCAAGCAGCATTGGAGGAGAACTTGTGATTTGCAACGGAAGTGAACTGGAACTATTCGCCGAAGCCGAAAGCCAAGCACCCACAGAAGTGGAGTGGTTCAGCAACGGGAATTCCATTGGAAGCTCGGCTTTACTACAATTGGAGTCACCAGACCCTGGAACGTATTACTTCGTTGCCAGCAACATCGCAGGCAGTGTTTATAGCGATACCCTCATGTTGAGCTTTGAGGAAACCCCAATTCTGTTGAGCAACATCACCAACAATTGCACGCTTGATGCAAGTGGAGCCATTGAACTTACTTTGGAAGAACCCTTTGAAAATGCAAGCATCTACTACGAGAGTGAAATAATAGGGAATGCTTTGGAGCTCAATGGTTTGAGTGAAGGTATGTACACCTTTGAAATTGAAACCCAAAACGGCTGTTGGCATCAAGAAAATGTGGAGATTTTGGCCCCAAGCACTGCGCTCAGTTTGGATTTAACGGCAAGCGGTGCAACTTGTCCCGATTGTGAAGACGGCGAAGTGGCTTGGTCTGCCAGCGGTGGATTCGGTGAAGTAATATTAATCAGTCCAGATAACACCAACAACCTTTCTGCCGGACTGTATTCCATTTGTGTAGAAGATGAAATGGCTTGTACCCTTTGCGAAGAGATCTCAGTGAATATCTACTTCGCAGCCATTGATTTGAACGAAGACGGACTTGTCAATGGAGCAGACCTTCTCAACTTTATCTCCAACTTTGGATGTTTGGGCAATGATTGCGAAGGAGACCTTAATGGTGATGGAGCAGTTAATGCGGGGGATATGGTTTTCTTTTTAAGCATGTTCAACTAGAAGAATAGATTCGGCTTTGGATCGAAATTGGAGATTTGAATATCGAACAAGGATTAACGAATGTCGATTTC
>CAZYPV010000010.1:0-7779 GCA_964649515.1 uncultured Comamonadaceae bacterium
TACAAAGCCCCCAACAACTCCTCCCAAAAACTATCTACCCACAACTGATATTGATACCCAGAGGGATGAAGTCCATCCGGCGCTATCAAGCCCTCAGTGTCTGGATATTGCTGAGAGATGGGGGTGATGTTGAAGTAAAGGACGCCGGCAGCGAGACTCATTTCTTGACACGCCGCATTGAATTGGCTTAATGAAGCGCTGATGTTCGCTTGATTGCTTGCACCAAAGGGCGTGTAGCCATAATCCGGAATGGAAACCACAAATACCCGCTCCGGATTGCCCCCGGCCAAATCAATGGCGCGTTGGAGGAGGGGCGGGAATTCTGCGAGATATTGGGAAAGGGGCTGGCCTTGGTATTGGTTGTTCACACCAATGAGGAGCGATACCAAATCGTATTCTTGACTGTCCACCTCCTGCTGATCCATGGCATTCGACAAATTAGCGGTGGTCCAACCGGTTTGAGCTATCATTTGGGGTTGAAGAAAGTAGAATTCATCGCTCTCAGCATTTACTCGTTCAAAAAGTTGATTGGGCCAGCGTTCCGATACGCCAACACTTTCTCCAATGGTGTAGGAATCCCCCAAGGCGAGGTAACGAAGGGTATCTTTTTGAGTGGAAAGGGGGCCTTGGATGCCTTCTTGTCGATCAGCCAAAACGGGTTGAATCTCTCCTTCGTTTTGATCTGAATGATCTCCTGATGGACTTATAATCAGGTCGTTCTGATCTTGTGAGGGTTTGCAAGCAAGGAGCAATGCAGTCGAAAATAAAAAGAAGAAAGTAGCTTTCATGATGGCTTGTTCTTGAAGTGAATGATCTCTGATGAAGGAGTACGAATCCCATCGCCCAGAAAAAGAAAAAGTAATTCCAAGCGGAATGTACTATTTTTGAAAACCTCAACCCGAAATACAAGCATGAAAAAAGCACTTATTCTCATTTTTCTCAGTATTCCTTTTGCACTTCTAGCGCAGGAAAACACCAACCAAAGCAAGTTCAAACAGCTTCACCAAGATTTACCCACTCCCAATGAATACCGCACTGCTTCTGGTGCCCCGGGAGATGAGTATTGGCAACAAAAGGTGGATTACGACATGAAAATCCGCTTGGATGATGAAAAGCAACAGGTGTATGGAGAGGAAACCATCACTTATGTGAATAATTCTCCCGACGAGCTGACCTATTTATGGGTGCAACTCGATCAGAACATGCGCTCAAAGGACAGTGATTCTCACAAAATTCGCCGTTCGAGCATGTCGGATGAAATGAGCTTTTCCGATGTGCGAAATTTGGAACCTTGGTTTGACGGTGGCTTCAAGATCGATTACGTAAAAGATGCGGCGAACAAAGATCTGACTTACACCGTGAACAAAACCATGATGCGGGTTGACTTGCCATCTACCTTGAAACCTGGAGGCAAGTTTGTGTTTCAAATCAAATGGTGGTATAACATCAATGATCGAATGAAAATTGGTGGAAGATCGGGGTATGAATACTTCGAAGATGAAGACAATTACATCTATACCATCGCTCAATTTTTCCCAAGATTGGCGGCATATACCGACTACGAAGGGTGGCAGAACAAGCAGTTTTTAGGTTCGGGAGAGTTTACATTGGAATTTGGCGACTATAAAGTGGCGCTCACGGTGCCTTCCGATCACGTGGTGGCTTCTACTGGTGTACTTCAAAATCCCAAAACCGTGCTCACAAGTACACAGCGCAAACGCTACGAAAAAGCCAAAAATGCAACGCAGCCCGTGATGATCGTCACAGAGGAAGAAGCGCGTGAGGCCGAAAAAGGAAAAGCGAAAGGGATGAAGACCTGGATTTTCCATGCCGAGAATGTTCGCGATTTTGCTTGGGCTTCTTCACGAAAATTCATTTGGGATGCGATGGGTGTGCAGTTGGAAAACAGCAAACCAATGGCAATGAGCTACTACCCAAAAGAAGGAAACCCGTTGTGGGAGCAATACAGCACAAAGGCGGTGGCGCAGACCTTGGAAACCTACTCCAAGCACACCATCGAATATCCTTACCCCATCGCCATTTCGGTGCACACCAAGTGGATTGGAATGGAGTACCCAATGATTTGCTTTAATGGTGGTCGACCCGAAGAGGACGGAACATACACGGAACGAACAAAATACGGGATGATTTCTGTGATCATTCACGAGGTGGGACACAACTTCTTCCCAATGATCATCAATTCTGACGAGCGTCAATGGACTTGGATGGATGAAGGATTGAACACCTTCTGCCAATACCTCACTGAAAAAGAATGGGACAGAAATTACCCCACGAGAAGAGGTCCGGCCAGAAACATTCGCGATTACATGGGTGGAGACAAAGCACGCATTTCTCCCATCATGACCAACAGTGAATCCATCTACCAATTTGGAAACAACGCCTATGGAAAGCCAGCAACGGCCTTGAACATTCTGCGAGAAACGATCATGGGAAGAGAATTGTTCGATTATGCGTTCAAAGAATATTCAAGAAGATGGGCGTTCAAGCGTCCGGAACCTGCAGACCTCTTCCGAACCATGGAAGATGCATCGGCAGTGGACTTGGATTGGTTTTGGAGAGGATGGTTTTATACGAACGACCATGTTGACATGAGCTTGAAGAGTGTGAAGTGGTTTCAAATCGATACAAAGAATCCGGAAGTTGAAATGAGTTTCAAGCGAACAGCCGATGAGAATGAGCCACAAGACATCTCCCTTTTGAGAGACGCTGAAGACATTCCTCAAACCCGCTTGGAAGCCGACCCAAGCATCCACGATTATTACACGGAAACGGATCCTTATGAGATCATTGAGCTGGACAAAACGGACTATCAATCTTACATGGACGAGTTGGATGAGGACGATAAGGAAATCTTGTCGAGCGGAAAGAACTACTATGAAATCACCTTTGAGAATTTGGGCGGACTCGTGATGCCATTGATTCTTGAATTTGAATATGAAAACGGTGAGCGCGAAATTCGCCACATTCCAGCTGAGATCTGGAAAATGAGCGAACCAACCGTAACGAAAGTTTTTGTTACTGACCAGCCCGTGATTCGCATATCCTTGGACCCATACCTCGAAACTGCTGATGTTGATACCGGAAACAACTATTGGCCAGCAAAACCACAGCCAACGAGGTTTCAGCTCTTCAAACAACGCTCTTGGAGTGGAGGAGGAGAGAACCCCATGCAACGAGCGAGAAGAAACGCAGGAGAGCAGTAAAAACGAAAGAAATAACCATTGATAAAGGAAAGGGCGAAAGCCCTTTCTATCTTTGAACCAGAAATTGAAGAAACCATGGAAGCATACATCGTTGATGGAGTAAGAACAGCAATTGGTAATTTTGGTGGAACCTTGGGGCCCGTGCGCACCGATGATTTGGCGGCCATTGTCATCAAAACACTCGCAGAAAGAAATCCACAAATCCCCCTCGAAGATATTGAAGATGTTTATCTCGGATGCGCCAATCAAGCCGGGGAAGACAACCGAAACATCGCCCGAATGAGCGCACTTCTGGCCGGATTGCCTTGGTCAGTTCCCGGAGAAACGGTAAACCGACTCTGTTCTTCAGGAATGGCAGCAGTGATTCACTCCGCAAGAGCAATCAAAGCTGGAGAAGGAGATGTTTTTATTGCAGGTGGAGTGGAGCACATGACGCGCGGACCATGGGTGATTTCGAAAGTGTCTAAGCCCTTCGGGAGGGATGCCGAAATGCACGATTCTAGTTTTGGGTGGCGCTTTGTAAACCCGAAGATGAAAGAAATGTACGGCACGCATGCCATGGGACAAACGGCAGAAAACCTGGTTGAACTTTATGGCATTTCACGAGAAGATCAAGATGCTTTTGCGCTCAACTCGCAACAAAAAGCGGCCAAAGCGCAAACGGCAGGAATATTGGCAGAGGAAATCGTAGCAGTTAACATTCCTAGAAGAAAACAAGACGATTTGGTTTTTGACCAAGATGAGTTTATCCGACCACAGTCCACCATGGAAGGATTGGCGAAACTTCGTCCGGCCTTCAAAAAGGAGGGAGGAAGCGTGAGTGCAGGTAACAGTTCCGGCTTGAATGATGGTGCTGCAGCCCTTTACGTGGTGAGCGAAGCTGCTTTGAAAAAGTATCAAATGAAACCCTTGGCCAGAATCGTTTCTTCAGCGGTGGCAGGAGTGGAGCCAAGAATTATGGGAATTGGTCCGGTAGAAGCAAGCAACAAAGCATTGAAACGCGCTGGTTTGAGTATGGATGATATGGATGTAATTGAGCTCAATGAAGCTTTTGCCGCTCAGGCACTTGCTTGCATTCGTGAATGGGGCTTGAAAGATGATGACCCAAGAATCAACCCGAACGGAGGCGCTATTGCTATCGGTCACCCACTGGGAATGACGGGAAGCAGAATCTTGCTGGCTGCGGCCAATGAACTTCGAAGAAAAAACAAGAAATACGCTTTGGTGACCATGTGTGTTGGGGTAGGACAAGGGTACGCAACGGTCATTGAAAACCCAGAGGCATGATCTACGAATTCAAAGGTTTTATTCCAGTAGTTCACCCGAGCGCTTTTGTTCATCCACAAGCGGTGGTAACGGGAAATGTGCAGATCGGGAAAGATGTGTACATCGGTCCGGGAGCAGCACTTCGCGGTGATTGGGGAGGAATTGTAGTGAAGGACGGCTGTAATGTTCAAGAAAACTGCACCATCCACATGTTTCCGGGAGTAGAAGTGGTGCTGGAAGAAGGTGCGCACATTGGTCATGGAGCAATCATTCACGGAGCCCATGTAGGCAGGAACTGTTTGGTCGGGATGAATGCTGTTTTGATGGACGATGTGGAGCTGGGTGATGAGAGCATTGTTGGGGCTTTGGCTTTTGTTCCAGCAAACACGATAATACAGCGCAGAAGCCTGATGGTGGGAAATCCGGCCAAAAAGATCAAAGAGGTGAGCGATGAAATGCTGGAATGGAAGACGAAGGGAACGGCCTTGTACCAAGCACTTCCTGGCGAACTCAAAGCCTCACTTAAAGCGGTGGAACCTTTGAGGGAACTCCCTGCAAATCGACCCGAACAGGCTTCACTTTACAAGACTTGGAATGAAATCAAAGGGAAATAAAGACCGCTTTGTTTTCAAAGAATTTGAGATCGACCAACGCGATTGTGGCATGCGCATTTCAGAAGACGCTGTTCTTTTGGGGGCTTGGGCCGACTTCTCCTCTTGTTTCCACGTTCTAGACGTTGGCTGCGGAACAGGAATCTTAAGCCTGATGCTCGCTCAACGTTTTCCACAGCTTCACATTACGGCCATTGATATTGACGCAGGAGCGGCCCATCGCGCACGTGAAAATGCCAAGAATAGTCCTTTCAACACTCGAATTCAAGTCGCCCAAAAAGACTTCTTTCAAATGAATGAGGTGGAGCTGAAGAACTACGACGCCGTGATCTGCAATCCTCCCTTCTTCAACGATGGTGCTCGAGCTTCGGATGAGGCCAGAAAAACGGCCCGACACCAAGATCAATTCCATTTGGAAAGTTGGTTCAAGGTGATTTCCGGGCTGAGCTCGATTAAAAAGCTGGCCATGATCATTCCATCAACAAGTCCATTCCCTCTTTTCCAAGCAGATTTGAACTTGGATCAACGGGTTTGGGTTCAAAGCGATGCACAAAAAGAAGCCCATCGGCAATTGCTGATGTGGAATAGGGCGAATTCAACCTTAAAGGAGTCAAAACTCGTGGTACGAGAAAATGGGGACTACACTTCTGAGTTTATCGAAATGTGCCAAGCGTTTTATCTGGATTTATGATCCCAACACGCGCTTCAATCGGTCGATTTGCGAGTCCCACAACAATTGCGCTTCTTCCACTTCATCGTCATCGGCAAAGTCGGTCACAATAATCGCAATTTCCTGAGTGAGAGCATCAATGCGCAAGCGAATCTCAAAAAAAGTTTCTTTGTCTCCTTCGTCATCGGCATCTTCAACCCATCTGAATTTAACATATTCGTCTTTTTTCGAAGTCAACAAACGGGCATACTCTTCGCTTCCGTCCCACATAAACGTATATACGTCGTTCTTGATGTTAACATCGTCAGCAAACCATTCTGATAATCCACTAGGAGTGGTAAGGCAGTTATAGATGATGCTTGCCGAGGCATTTATAAGGTATTCCTGTTGGAATTTTACTTTTTCCATAAATTACTAGTCAGTGTAAGCCATTTCCTAGGCCGACGAACAATATAATCATTTCATCCAAAGAATGTATGATTCGTTGATAAATTGAGCGTTACTTTCTAGAATTAGAACAGGACCGGTGGCAGATGGTTTAAAAGGCGATAGAAATCAGACAAACGTCGTCCAATTGGCTTTCCTCTTGTTTCCAAGTGGTCCATTGATTTTGCAGGAAAACCGACACATTTTCAGACCGTAATTGTCGGCCTTCTTCCAACATTTCTGTGAAACGCTTTCGCCCCATCTTTTTCCCTTGATCTCCCCCAAACTGGTCATAAAATCCATCGCTGGTTAAAATGAGCAGATCTCCTTCTTGGAAGTGATGGGTTTTCGTGCTGAAGTGCTTATTCTCCTCTCCACCAATGGCTTTACGGAGGGTTTTGATTTGGATGATAGAATCTTGTTGAGCGAGGAAGAGCAAACCGTTTGCACCGGAGCTTTGAATGGTTTTCTTTTCAAAATCGATCAAACAAATGCTCATGTCCATACCATCATTCAGGGCTTCTTTTCCCGCTTTTCTAAAGTTGTTCTGAACGTAATGATCCAATTGCTGAACCAAACTCCCGCAATCTTCCCAGTCCCAATGATCTACCGCTGATTTCAAACCTTGGTGTCCGATCATACTCAGAAATGCTCCCGGAACGCCATGCCCCGTGCAATCAATCACGCTGAGCAAACATTTGTTCTTGTTTTCACGGTAAAAATAAAAGTCTCCACTAACGAGGTCTTTTGGTTGATAAAAGAGGCCCAAATTGGCCGTGTTGCAGGCTTTGTTGGGCAGTTTTTGAAGGATGGATTGCTGCAACCGTTCAGCATATCGAATGCTGGAAATGATTTCTTCTTTCTGACGTTCTGATTTGCGCAAAAGGGACCTCACTTGTGTCTCAAAACGGGCATTGTTCACTTTAAAAAAGAGCATTCCACAGCTAAGAGATAATGCCGCTAAAGACGAAGCTAAACTGGCAAATCCCAGATGGGGAGTGTCAAGAGACAAGGCCTCGGGGGAAACACCGAACACTTCGTGGATGCTATTGTAGGCCACGATGACGATGAGGTTGATGCTCAAACTCGAAATGAGAAAACGTTTTTCGCTCAGTTGAAACACGATGAGCGGTACGAAAACGAGTCCGATCAAGAAGAAGCGTGGATTGTAATAACTCGCCTCATGAATAAGTTCAGGCCGAAGCATTTTACTGTGAATGGTGGAAAACAGAACGATTAAAGGCAATCCTACTGACAGCAGTAATCGGCTAAGTCCATTGTATCCAAATCCATTGAGGACAAAGTTGACCACCAGTACCGCCAAAAGTGACAAGAGCCAAGTGTTCACAATTTCATTGCTTGGGATGAGGGTGTGGGTAGCTACAAAGAGCAAGGACACCAGTAAGAAAATGCTCGCCACAATCTGGTTGCTCAGCACCAACGATCGAGAAACATCTTCTCGCTCGGCATAGCGCAATCCAATGCTAGACAATGAATTCCAAAGTTGAGTAAACGTCATAAGAAAGGTATACGCAAAATTAGCAGAAAAGTTGACTTTGGCTATAAAAACCGCTGCCTGAGC
>CAZYPV010000010.1:7879-65221 GCA_964649515.1 uncultured Comamonadaceae bacterium
GTTTGGGGCTTTGTTTTTTTCTTGGAGAGAAAAAAAAAGTTGTTATCTTTGCCGCCCAATCATGGCGAGGTAGCTCAGCTGGTTAGAGCGCATGATTCATAATCATGAGGTCGAGAGTTCAAGTCTCTCTCTCGCTACAAAAAGTAAAGCCCGGTTCTCAGACCGGGCTTTTTCTTTGTTTCTCTATCGAATATCGATCAATTCAAGGTTGAAAGAATTTCTTGTTCGCTTGGTATTGCATGGCTTCAGTAAGCTCAGGCAATTTCATTCGAAGCAGTGTTTTGAATTGCTCCAAAGCTGATGGGTGATTTTCCCCCACTTTTTCCATGATTTTCATGCAGTGGTACTTTTCACCAGTAGCCGTTTCGTCACTTTCCATAATGAAAAGGCATAGATCTACCAGTTTTTCTTCGGTGGAAACTTCCCAAGGATAAAGGAAGGTGAACATTCGAAGCGCTTCCCTCCGCGCACCTTGAACAGGAGATTCCTCAATGATTTCAAAGAGTTCCTCTGTTTTCGATTCCAAGGCATCAGCATCCAACTGTCCCAGCGCACTGAGAACGTAACTCGATTTCATGGCAACACTCTCATTTTCATTCAAACAGGCTTTAAAAACCTCGTCCATGGAATAAGTGCCATCCAGAATTTCTCGTGCCAAAAAAAGGGCTTGGTTTTTACCCAAACCCTTGTGAAAGATGCGTTCTAATTCTTCTTGCGTCATTATGCTTTTCCAGGCTTCGACTTGCCTGATTTCTTGGCCTTTGATCGATCTCCTTTTTCTTGTTCTTGCGGAAGCAATTGACCTTGACTTTCATCAGAGCCGTCATTCTCTTCGTCCTTTTCTAGCTTGATCAACAAATCTTCGAGCTGTTCTGTGCTCAATTGTTTGGCAATGATTCTTTTGTCTTTATCCAAAAGGAAAAGCTTTGGCGTAGAGAAGACGTCAAAAGTAGTTCTGAAGTTCAAACTCGGCAGGGTAGTGGTTCCGTTCAAAATCAGCACCCGTGCAGAATCCGCATCGTTGATCGCTGGATTGTCGGACACATTGATCCAATCCAGATTTTTTTCCTTCACATATTTGATCCACGGCTCTGTTTCGAAATCATTCCCAATGGCATACACCTCCAAACCTTTATCTTTCCAATCATGGTAGAGGTCGAGAAGAACAGGCAGTTCCTTTTTACAGTGACCACAAGTACTTTCCCAAATCATGACCACCGTATATTTTGCATCGATATCGTAGAGGCTTTCCCACTTATTTAAGGTGGTATCTGGCAAGATGATGTCCATCACCGGTTCTCCACACAGGACGTTCCGTTTTTTGTCTGCAGATTCAATCACCTTTTCCAATTGTTCCTCTTCCAACCAATCTGCTTTTCCTGTTTTATAGTATTCATCTACCATTCGAACAAAAACCTTATCCATGCACATGATGTTGCTCGTTTCGGAGTTGTAAGTGATGTAGTGAATCGTGTATTTTTTCATGTCATAATTCCCCATGGACTCCGCCAGCTTAACTGCTTCGAGGCACAGTGTATCGGGAATTTGAGGTAGAATTTTCGTGTAGTATTTCTCCAATAAGCGGTGAAACATTTGGTCTCTTACCAGTCGTGGATCGGTGAGGTCAACATTGTCCCAATAGTGATTTCGATACCAATAATATTGCACAGCCGGATCTTCTTCTCCTTGTTTTTTGATGTCTTCAGGAACCTCAATTTCAACCGACATTTTCAAGATCTTTCCCACCAAGAGGTCTTCGTTGGCCGCAACAATTTCCTTCTGAAAGTCGATCACCTCCTTGTTCAATTTTTCCAATTGCTGACGATAGGGCTTTTTATCTTTTTCCGTGGCCAGGCTATCATTCAGCACGAGATCCATCGGCTCGCGTTCTTTTCTTTTTTCAGAAATGAAATCCAAGTACTCGTAAAATACTTGGTTGTTTTTTGATTCGTGAATGACCATATCACCCACCAAATCGTGCACATTGGTTTCGATGTAAAGATTCTCATCAGCCACCAAGAATTCGAAAAATTTTGGTCCGGGAGTTACTAAAGCATATTTCCCTCCCTCTTCAAATTTCTTTCCTTCGAAACGCACAAAACCCAGGTCATCGGTTTTTGCAGTATCGTTATAGTATAGTTTGTTGCCGTAGTAATTGGCAAGGTACACCTCTGTATTTTGTAAGCCATTGATCTTGAATTTCAATGTATTTTGAGCCGCGAGGCCCATCGTTCCGAAAGAAAGAAGAACAAAGCACAATAAACGGAGTGTGATCATTTTCATAAGTAATGTATTCATAAATTACGTTCGCACTAATAGACACCTTTTGCCTGACAAAAGTTGTACCCAAATTTAGGATTAACATTTCTTTAGCAAAAAGCTTATTGTACTATCTTCGGACGAATCTTGAAATTAATGAAACAAAAACTAAGCATTTTAGGCTGCGGCTGGTTGGGGAAACCTTTAGGAAGGTACTTAAGTTCAAGGTCGTACACAGTGAAAGGGAGTACAACTCGAGCCACAATGATGACCAAAATCGCCATGGAAGGGGTGCTGCCTTTTCAAGTGAACGCTAATCCAGTGCCGGATGGACCCAACATCGACGGTTTTTTTGATTGCGACGTGTTAATTGTAACGCTCCCTCCACCTCGGAAACCCATGATCCCTGATTGGGCCTTTATGGTTCACAGTTCTATTTCTAGGAAAGCAGTGGAGTACGGCATCAAGAAAGTCATCCTTATTTCAAGTACCAGCGTATATCCCAATGAAGATAAAGTTTATCGGGAAGCTGATGCACAAAGAATATTGTCCAAACACAGCGGCACTGTGATGCTCGACTTGGAGAAGTGTTACACCTTGGGAGGGTTTTCTTCCGTCGTGCTTCGCTTGGGAGGCTTATTTGGCCCGGGAAGAGATCCCGGTAAGTTTTTATCAGCAGACAGGCCCAATAAAGACCCCGATAATCCGGTAAACATGGTTCATTTGGACGATGTGATTGCCGCTGTACATTTCGCCATTGATTTGGATGTGAGTCATGAAGTGTACAACGTGGTATCGCCAGAGAGATGCACTCGCCGTGCTTTTTATGATGAGGCAGCTCAGTTACGCGACATCACCCTAAGCTGGGAAGAAAGCAGCTCAGGTGGGAAACAAGTGAGCAGCGAAAAAATCCTTCAAGAGGGCTTTGAATTTAAATATCCTAAAGCGCTAGATGCGTTCTGATTAGCTTGCTTAGCGTTCGCTTTGTTGAAAAGTGAAGGCTTTATCGTGCCGAATTCTTGCATTTCTTGGATACCTTTTGGCTCGTAAAACTTAAAACATGCTTATTTCTCACGACAAAGTAGTGGGCAGTAATGGTAAGCCTATTCTGCTCGATTACCGGTTCGATGATGCCCTCTCTCCAAAGGCAGTTTTAATTTTTTGTCATGGCTACAAAGGATTTAAAGATTGGGGAGCGTGGAATTTGATGGCCGATCGTTTTTCTCAACTGGGCTTTGCTTTCGTTAAGTTCAACTTTTCGCATAATGGAGTTGGAACGGGTGATTTAAGCTCGTTTTCAGACCTCGAAGGATTTTCAGAAAACAATTACTCGAAGGAATGTCATGATCTCTCGATCGTTATTGATTGGGTGTCAGAACACCAGCATTTTGCAGATCTACCCATTTTTGTTCTAGGACACAGCAGGGGAGGGGGGATTGCCCTCCTGGAAGGCGGAAGAAATCCAAAAGTGAAGGGAGTCGTTAGTCTTGCCGCAGTATGTGATTTTGGCGACCGTTTCCCTCTTGGCAACGCATTCGATGAATGGAAAAACCTGGGGGTGTATTTCGTAAAGAATGCAAGAACTGGACAATCCATGCCACATCGGTTTTCCTTTTATGAGGACTATCTTCAAAACGAAGCCAACTTAGACATTCGTAGTGCAGTGAAAACCATGACCAAGCCGCTGTTGATATTGCATGCCATGAGTGATGAGGCCGTTCACGTAAGTGCAGCCATGAAGTTAAAAAAATGGAATTCAAAAGCTCGGCTATACCTTTATCCCAATGGGAACCATACCTTTGGGACGAAACATCCGTGGACTGAAAATGACTTACCGGAGAGTATGCATCACCTCATTCACGATGTCGAAGAATTTTTAAAGTTGTATTTATGAGTGTTTGGCGCGTCATTTTATCCCTTATTTTTCCTCCATTGGCCGTTTATGATCGAGGATGCGGTTCCATACTCATCGTTCTCATCTTAACCATTGCAGGATGGGTACCTGGAGTAATCGCTGCATTGGTGATCCTGAATAAGGAGAAGACAGCAAACTAGTATCAGTTGGCGCTGTACGTCTGTTTGGAGAGAGCTGCGCGGATATCTGCCAATTCTTTGATGCATTCCGCTTGTAACTGCTTGGCGGCTTCAAGATTGCTTTGCTCCAGTGCAATTTTTTCTTTGGCCTTTTCTTTCTTGAGTGCTTCCCTCTTGTGTTTTGATTTCAAGCTTTTCATATCCTTTTCCAAGGCTTCCAGTTGTTGAGTCTTTGAAATCAAATCATAATCTTCTATCAATTGCTGCTCGGCAATCACTTCATTCTCCTTTGTTACAATGGTAGATTCATTTTGACTGATTTCCTGCTCCAACATGTCAATATCAGCCAATAACTTGGCTATCTGAGCTTTCTTTTTTTCAATAGAATTGGCCTTTCTTCGATTGAGTCGCTCCAATTGAGCGCTTTCCCTCTGGGTTTGTTTGATGCCTTTCTGGATGCTCTCAAGCTCTAAATTGTTCATTTGCGATCGAAGTGCGGCAATGGCCTGAACTTTTTCCTCTTGTTGTTCAGCATTGAGTTCCATGGCCTGCTCAGCTTCACGATGCTTTCTTTCTTCCATTTCAATGGCCCTCAGCGCTTTGTCTTGATTTTTACGTGCTATTTGTTGCTGTTTGAGCAAAGCGGTTTGTCGTTCTTGAAGTGCAGCGCGTTCCATAGCACGAAGTTCTAAGGACTCGTCTTCATCAAAAACAACTTGCCTGTTCGGAAGCTCTTGAGCGTAAACAGTGAGTGTAGTGAGGACGAAACAAAGGTTTAAAAAGAGATTTTTCATGGCTGCGAATGGGATTTGTTTTTGTGACGATGAGTAAGCTAGAAAGTCACAAAAAAAGAGGGAGAATGAATATCCTCCCTCTTTGTTTCAGTTCGTTACGCTGATCGCGCTTGAGTTAGTCGCAGACAGTTATGAACTGAGAATGGATTATTCTTGAGGCATCATTTGGAGCAATTCAATGAACTCCCTTTGGATGCTTTGCCCTTTGTCTTTAGCATACCATTTTTGTACTTCAACCACGAATTCTGAATAGGGTTTCTTTGGTTCAGGGGTGTTTTTGTAATCCATTACCATTTCTTGGGCGGCTAAAGGACGCGGTCCCCAGGTGAAAAGGACATTCATTGAAGCGTCAAAGGCCAGTAGTTTGGGAATGGACTTTCCTCCGTTAGTCAATGCATGTTGCATGAGCTCTGGATGCTGGTCTCGCAACACTATTTTAAAGTCAATTTTTGGGTTGAGCTGAGCCATTTTAGCGAGGATGGGTAAACTTTGGGCGGCATCTCCACACCAAGTTTCAGAAAAGACAACCCACGTTTGTTTTTGGGAAATCTGTGCCATTACTTCTACAATTTCGTCATTGAGATGAATGGTTTTTTCAATACGTTTCATGCGGTGAGCGTTCAATCGAGAGTATTCCACCATTGCCGCGGATTGATCATCCCCTGTCGTTTTCCCTTCTTCTGCAAAACGAACGGATAAATTTCGATATTCATCATAACTCATGGAACCCGGCCATGAGTGGTGCGCTGCTTCAATCATTTCTTTCATGCTACAAAGGTGCTTTTACAAGGTCACGAAGTAATCACAGATTGGTCAAATACTTATTAGCTTTGCCTCCATGATGTGGATTGGAAACCTTCGAAAAATGGGCGCTGTTTTGGACGCTCCTGTAAAGTACACTTTAGGGATGAAGAATGTTCTCGAAGATGGACCAAGGGTTGAGATGAACCCCTTAGTTGGTGCTAACATTCGTCTGACATTTTTGGATGAGATTCATTGCGTGGTGAGCGGAAAAAAGATCAAGAAGACTTTTGGTGAAGGGATGAGCTATGATGCGTGGCGAAATTCTCCCTTCGCAGTAGAAAGTATACTTCACCCAGAAAAAAGCAGAATACACGAAGGTATAGCCTTACGCGATTTTGACTGGGAGGAGGCACATCATAATCAACCGCATTATGTTTATGTGTCGCGCACCGGTGGAATAAAAGTAGGGGTGACGAGATGTACCAATGTTCCCTCAAGATGGATTGATCAGGGGGCCGTTGAAGCAATTATATTGGCAGAAACACCGTATCGTCAGCTAGCGGGATTGATTGAAGTGGAATTGAAACAGCACATGTCTGATAAGACCAATTGGCGAATGATGTTGAAGAATGAGTTCTCGGAGGACATTGATTTGTTGGACGCTAAAGATGAAATATTGGAGCTTTTACCGGAAAGCTATTATGATTTTATTTCGGATGATGATGAAATTACTCGAATTGAATATCCAGTGCTTGAGTATCCTGAGAAGGTGAGTAGTATGAAGTTGGATAAGGAGAAAGTGATTGAAGGGAAGTTGATGGGGATAAAGGGGCAATATTTGATGTTTGAAGGGGGGAAGGTGATGAATGTGAGAAGTCATGCTGGCTACCGAGTTCAACTCGAACAACTCGACTAATTCCATGGAGTAAATATTTTTTTTGATTTTTTCCCGTCGAAAGACAGCCCCGGCGGGGCCCTCCCTCCCCCACCACCATTGGCTTCTCGAAGGTCGGGAGTTCTTCTTGGACTTCAAAACTTTTTTGGAGCCACTTTGTGGATAACTACCCTCACTTTGTAAGCGTCAACTTCTTCATAACGATTCCATTTCAACTCGATCCACCAACGCAGGTTCCTACCAATCCACTTGGTCGCCAGCCTGCCCTTCCTGAATCAATTCAACCACAAGATAACCCTTGAATCAAAGGCTGACGAATCAACTTTGTAGGTGACGCCATTTCTTTTACCAATCATCAAAAAACTGAGAAAATCAATCCATTTTCGCTGACATTCAACTCAATAAACTCTTACTCAACTTTTCGTCTTTGACTAAGAACAGTATAAGTTAGTAGGTAGAGAAGCGATTCCTTGCACAACTCAATCGTGCAACACGTCATCAGGTCCAATGCAAAATGGTACTATCGAATCGATTTCCATCCACGACCTTTCGTCCAAATGGGCCAAGCGGTGCTACTTTTCTGTGTCCGAGCTGTCAGGAAGGAACTCCAAGGAAACCGAATTGATGCAATAACGGAGTCCAGTAGGGGGCGGACCATCTTCAAATACATGACCGAGATGCCCGTCACAGCGCGCACAAACAACTTCTGTTCGAATCCATCCATGACTTTGGTCCACTTTCTCTTTCACATAGCCAATGCCCACGGGTTCATAGAAACTTGGCCATCCAGTTCCAGAACGAAATTTAGTT
Organism: uncultured Comamonadaceae bacterium; assembly: GCA_964649515.1. Taxonomy (GTDB): domain Bacteria; phylum Bacteroidota; class Bacteroidia; order Flavobacteriales_D; family Sanyastnellaceae; genus CALKGK01. Next base: position 15,416 of record CAZYPV010000010.1, read on the forward strand.
TCACTGGAGAACAAGGGTAAACTGCAGCCCCCGCAGAGGTAAATACCGTCGGCTTTGTTGTCCCAATACTTTCCCGTAAATGCCCTCTCTGTCCCAGCTTGGCGAAGCACATAATAGGCTTCAGGATCCAATTGTTTCTTCCACTCTTGGTCTGTTTTCACTACTTTTTCACCCTGAAATTCTTCAAAAATGGGCGGAACAAGTACTTGTGATTTGTCGCGCTGACTGTTTTGAGAGCAGCCACTTGCGATAACCATGATTACAAAAAATGCGACAATTGTTGACTTCATCATAACCGAATACTTTTACTCTAATAACAATCATTGCAGGGATTTCCCCGTGTACGAAGCGGTAACTTTTGTTAAATCATCTGGATTTCCTTCGAAGACGAGCTGACCGCCGGCTTTTCCGCCTTCCGGACCAAGATCAATGACCCAATCGGCATTTCGAATAACATCCATGTTGTGCTCAATGACGATCAGCGAGTGACCTTGATCCAACAGCGCGTGGAAACTGTCCATCAATTTCCGTACATCGTGAAAATGGAGTCCGGTTGTGGGTTCATCAAAAATGAACAAGGTGTGTCCTTGACGGTCACCTTTGGCCAAGAAGGAGGCGAGTTTGATGCGCTGTGCTTCTCCACCACTTAAGGTGCTTGAGCTTTGGCCCAAACGGATGTAGCCCAAACCAACGTCCTGAAGCGGTTGCAGCTTGGATACCAGTCGTTGATTTACTGTTGTTTCTTCTTCACTAAAGAAGACAATGGCTTCATCTACAGTGAGTTCCAAGACATCGTGAATGTTTTTTTCTCGGTACCTCACTTCTAAAATTTCATCTTTAAATCGTCTTCCTTTACAAACATCGCATTGCAATTTAAGGTCGGCCATGAACTGCATTTCGATAGTCACATTTCCTTCTCCTTCACAATTATCACATCTCCCACCACTCACATTGAAGCTGAAGAAGGCGGGTTTGTATGCGCGATTTTTTGAGATTTTTAAGGAAGAAAAGATGGCTCGAATTTCGTCGAAGGCTTTGACGTAGGTGACCGGGTTAGATCGTGAAGATTTTCCAATGGGGTTCTGATCGACAAATTCAACGGCTTTGATACTGGAAATGTCTCCTTCAATGGCGCGATGTTCTTTGGCTTGATCTCCAATTTCACCCAGCATTCTTCTTAAACCTGGGTAGAGGATATCTTTAACTAAGGTACTTTTTCCCGATCCGCTCACTCCACTTACCGTGCATAACTTCCGCAAAGGAAAGGTGACGTCGATGTTCTTCAGGTTGTTGGCGCGCGCACCGAGTATCCGAATACTGTCTTGGCTTTTTCTTTGGGATTTCTGAGCGATGCTTTTTCGTCCACTGAGATAGTCGGCGGTGAGGCTGTTGGACTGATTCAGCAAAGCATCCATATTTCCTTCAAAAATGACTTCACCACCATGTACTCCTGCTTCCGGACCCATATCAATAATGTGGTCTGCGGCTTTCATGATCTCTTCATCGTGTTCAACAACAATGACGGTGTTGCCTAAATCTCTCAGTGCTTTGAGCACGGAAATGAGTCGTTGGGTGTCTCTTGGGTGAAGACCAATGCTGGGTTCGTCCAAAATGTACATGCTCCCAACCAAAGAAGATCCGAGGCAGGTGGATAAACTGATTCTCTGGGATTCCCCTCCTGAAAGGGTGTTGCTCAATCGGTTCAAACTGAGGTAGGAAAGACCTACTTCGCAGAGGTAATGAAGTCGGTTGGTAATTTCGAGGAGGAGGCGTTTGGCTGTTTTTTGTTCGTACTGGTTGAGGTCCAAGGAGCGAAAGAAAACAAGCAATTCATCACATGGCATTTTCACCAACTGAGAGATGCTTTTTTCTTGAATGAGCACATAATTTGCATCTTTTCGAAGCCGAGTTCCTTCGCATTCTGGACAATCTGTTCTGCCGCGATAACGAGAGAGCATTACTCGATACTGGATTTTGTATGATTTTTCTTCGAGGTGATTGAAAAAAGCATTGAGTCCCATGAATTTGCCTTTCCCTTTCCAAATCAAATCGACTTGCGCTTTGGTGAGCTCATGAAAAGGACGATGAATGGGAATGTCAAGATCAGAACTATATCGAATGAGCCGATCCTTCCAAATACTCATTTTATCTCCCCGCCAGCAAACGATGGCATCGTCGTAAATGGTTTTACTTTGGTCGGGAACCACCAAATCGGGATCTATTCCAATGACCTGACCAAAGCCTTCGCAGCGCTTGCATGCACCTACGGGGTTGTTGAAACTGAAAAAATGCGGACTCGGTTCTTCGAATTGCATGCCGTCCAATTCAAATTTATTGGAGAAATGAAATACTTCGCCCGAAACCAATTGAATACTGCACTCTCCCTGTCCTTCGAAAAAAGCGGTCTGAACAGAGTCGGCCAAACGAGAGTCATGTTCTTCGCTTGCACTGAAGCTCAGACGATCAATCACCAACTGGAGTTCGTCTTTCTCCTTGACGTTCTGCATGAGTTCTTCATCAATTTTTTGAAGCTCTCCATTGACCAATACTCGTGCAAAGCCTTGCTGCATCAATACTTCAACTTGTTGTGCTTTGGTGCGGTCGTTTCGCGGGTGAACGGGAGACAATACCATATACTTGTCGCCCTCTTCAAGCGATTTTAGTGCATCAACCACGTCTGTGATGGTGTGTCTTTTGACTTCCTTACCCGAAATGGGGGAGAAGGTTCGTCCCACGCGTGCATAGAGCAATTTGATGTAATCATAAATCTCGGTGCTCGTGCCTACGGTGGATCGGGAAGATCGGGAAGTCACGCGCTGTTCAATGGCTACCGCAGGAGATATGCCTTCGATGGCGTCCACTTCGGGCTTGTCCAACCTCCCCAAGAATTGTCGGGCATAAGAACTGAGGCTCTCCACATATCTTCGTTGACCCTCGGCATAGAGTGTATCGAAGGCCAAAGAACTCTTTCCAGACCCAGAAAGTCCGGTGATCACCACCAATTTTTTCCTAGGAATGGCCAAATTCACATTCTTCAGATTGTGCATTCGAGCACCTTTAATTACAATGTAATCCTTAGTGTCTACGGGAGATTCAATATTCATGGAAAGCTTTTGTTCAGCGCGAAATGAGTTTTTTTAACACTCCCAAAGTTACTTTGTTTTGTGTTGTTTGGAAGAAAGTCGGTATATTTACGATTGCAAACACACAATAAAGAAAAGCGCAGATGCGTTAAGTGTGTATAATTCAAGATCACCAACTTTAAAATAGAGCTGTATAGATAAACTTCTACTTTTTTAATTCTACGTATTCGAGCCTTCGGGCTAGTGTTTATTTAAAAGGAGGAGTATGCAAGCATCTAAAATCACAGATCAGGAGTTGGTACGTCAGTTTCTTGACGGTAGAGAATCCGCTTTCGAAAAATTATTAGTTCGTCACAAGAATCAAGTTTTCACCAAGATTTTTCTCATGGTGAAGGATGAAGACTTGGCGAATGACATTTTTCAAGACACCTTTATTAAAGTTCTGCAAACCCTTAAGGGAGGCAGATATAATGAAGAGGGCAAATTTCTTCCTTGGGTGATGCGAATCGCTCACAACTTGGCCATTGATCATTTCAGAAAAAGTAAAAAGATGCCAGCGGTGCGCAGCGATGAAAACAACGATGTATTCGCAAGCATTCAACACGATGGGGAAACCATTGAAGACCAAATGTGCTGGGAGCAAGTGCTGAGCGATGTAAAAGACTTGTTGGAGTTTTTACCGGAAGATCAGCGCAAGGTGGTTTACCAAAGACACTACTGCGATATGAGTTTCAAAGAAATTGCAGAGAACAATGATATTTCCATCAACACGGCTCTGGGAAGAATGCGCTATGCCTTGATCAACCTCAGAAAATTGGTGGAACAGCGCAAACTGATTCTCACATTGTCATAAAAATAAAATCATGGTGCAATAATAGGAATGCCAATTGCGTTAAAGTGCAAACAAACACATTAAAGGCGCCTATGCACGATTTTACTTTTGAAGATTCTTCTTTATCACAAAATGAACGAGCACTTTTAAGAGGGCTCTTAAACGACGAACCCATGGTAGAAACTCCCAAAATGGAGAAAGAGCCAAGGAAAGAGAGTGTAGACCGAATCATCGCCTACAACAAAGCCCTTTCCCTAAGGAAGTCAGGAACAATCAAAAACATGATTTTCCTATTGAATTGATGTAAAACCAGCCCCATTGAAAGATGGGGCTTTTTTATGCTCAAGACTGACTCAACACTTCCTCGTCAACACGATAATAGTCAACGGTAGTTAGGATGGAAAGCTGCTGGCGAAGTACAGCGTTACTCGTGGGACTCGAGCTCAACCTTTCTTGCATGTCTTCCCAAAGTGTTTCGGGTCTTTGGTTTCCCAGTTCGTTGAAATCGAAAAAGGAATAGCCCAGTACTTGCTCATTTTCTGCATAAACCAAGGCAAGCTCATCCCGGGTTCTTCCATGAAGTTTGATGATGGTTTTGGCCTTCCTTGCTTCTAAATCTCCTTTGATTTTTTGAAGTTTTAAGGCGTGCTCGTCGGGGGAGTCCATCCATTGCTCGCTCATGTCAGGTAAACCGAAAAGGGTGGGATTAACGAGGTATTGCTTGCTGCATTGATGAAGCCATTCCCTGCCTGATGCAGCACTGTGGAAGGAAATAATGCTGCTTTGTCCCTTCCGCAATTGTTGGATTCCCCAACGCAAATAGCCTTTCTGATCTGAATACTCCAATACCCCAAACTTTTTACTTGGATGTTTTTGAGCTTTGTTGAATTTAGGCCAATGCTGTCGTATTTCGTGGTCTTCAACCAATCGAGCTAAAAATTCAGTGCCGCAGTCTTTGCATTCAATGTTCGCAATGTCTTTGAGAAAGGCTTGTCGTTTGCTCGATTGCATTTTGCCCGTAAAATGTTGTTTCACACGCTTTTGTATGTTTCCAGACATCCCAATGTACAGCAATTCTCCCTTTTCATCCCGAAAATAATAAACACCTGGTCCGGTGCTCAATGCGAGGTAGTCGGACTCCTTGACTTTGTTGGGCAACCAGGCGCTCGGACTATTTTTCTGTGCCTGCTCCAAGATGTAATTGTTGTGGTCCAGTGCGATCAACTGATGGAGCAATTCAACGGTGGCGAGGGTGTCTGACATCGCACGGTGTGCGGTATTGTTCAGTATTCCGAAATGACGGCAAAGATTGCTCAAACTGTATGAATGCAATCCGGGAACCAGTTTACGCGTGAGACGCACGGTGCATAAACGGGTTGGATTCCATTTCCGACCAATGGCTTCAAACTGTTTCTTGATGAAGCTATAGTCGAATCCCACATTGTGCGCCACAAAAACACCTTGGGCTAAAAAGGAAGCAATTTCGTCGGCCACGTCTTCAAACCGTGGAGCATCCGAAACCATGTCGTTATCGATGCCGGTTAAGGTAGTGATGTGATAGGGGATGGGGTGATCGGGCTGCAGGAGTGTCTCAAACCGATCAATTTCTTTTTGTCCATCGCTGAGCACAATGGCAATTTCGGTAATGGAGTTGCCGCTGGCATGGCTTCCTGTCGTTTCGATGTCGGTTACAGCATAAATCACAGCCTAAAGGTAAGTAAGAAGAACTTTTGCTCTTCCATAGCTGGTGCAGATTTTCAAGAATACAGCTGTGGAATATTCTTACAGGGGTATGGGAAGGAAACGCACAGACCTCCAGTAACTCTGGGCGTAAACGAAGGGAAACAGACTTAACTTTAGATTATGCGAGAATTGAAACGAGCACTATACCTAGGACTTTCGATGGTATTCATCATGGGACTTGGCAGCGGATGTGCGGTGCAGAAGAATGACTTTGCTAAAAAGAAATATAAGATTTCAAAAAACAAGCCGCCAGCGCAGCGCTATTATTCAAAGGGTTCAATCTTTACTCCTCGGAGATGAGGGTTGAACTTTGGATTAAGGGGAGAAGATGCCGTTCAATTTTGGACGGCATCTTCGTTTTCTAGGAATTTATGAAAAGAAAAAGCCCTGCGATGAATGCAGGGCTTTTAAGTTTATTGGATACTCAATTTTTTCTCGAGATCGTCCAAGTACTTTCGGAAGTGCTTGTCTGTTTCTTGGAGGTTGTTCACTGTTCTGCATGCATGAAGAACGGTAGCGTGGTCTTTTCCTCCGCAGTGCAAACCAATGTTTGCGAGCGACGACTTGGTCATTTTTTTCGCAAAGTACATGGCTATTTGACGCGCCTGTACAATCTCTCTTTTTCTTGTTTTGGACTTCAAAAGTTCGATGGGCAGGTCGAAATAGTCACAAACCACTTTTTGAATGTAGTCAATGGATACCTCACGTGCGGTGTTTTTCACGAACTTATCAATCATCTGTTTGGCGAGGTCCAAAGTGATGCTTTTCTTGTTGAGCGACGATTGCGCAATCAAGGAAATCAATGCACCTTCCAATTCACGGATGTTGGTGGTGATGCTGTAGGCCAAGTATTCCACTACTTCTTTAGGAAGTTCAATACCATCGGCATACATCTTCTTCTCCAAAATAGCGATTCTTGTTTCCAATGAAGGAACCTGCAAATCAGCACTCAATCCCCATTTAAAACGAGAGAGCAAGCGTTGTTCCATTCCTTGCATTTCAACAGGAGGCTTATCCGAAGTAAGGATGATTTGCTTTCCAGTTTGGTGCAAGTGGTTGAAAATGTGGAAGAAAACGTCTTGTGTTTTCTCTTTTCCAGAGAAGAATTGAACGTCATCAATAATCAAAACGTCAATCATTTGATAGAAATGACTAAAATCATTGACGCTGTTGTTCTTCACTGCATCGATGAACTGATGAGTAAATTTCTCTGATGAAACGTACAAGACGGTTTTATCCGGAGTTTTATTTTTGATTTCGATCCCGATGGCGTGGGCGAGGTGCGTTTTACCGAGTCCAACTCCTCCATAGATAAGTAGGGGGTTGAAAGCGGTACCTCCTGGTTTGTTTGCAACTGCAAATCCAGCAGATCTGGCTAAGCGGTTACAATCGCCTTCGATGAAGTTTTCAAAAGAATAGTTCGGATTCAGGTTCGAATCAATGTTTAATTTACGAAGTCCAGGGATAATAAAAGGATTCCGGATAGGATTCTCATTGGTGTTGATGGGCATCGACACGCTTGAATTCCTAATGGCCTTTTTATTGGTTGTTGGGACTTTCACGGTGTAAGGATTCGCGTTGTTGAAATTGTTTTCCATAATGATGGAATACTCCAAGCGTCCTTCAGCACCAATTTCTTTGCGGATGATTTTTTTGAGTAGTGAAACATAGTGTTCCTCTAACCACTCATAAAAAAATTGAGAGGGAACCTGAATGGTCAACACATTCTTTTCCAACTTAATCGGTTTTATGGGCTCAAACCAAGTTTTGAACGCTTGAGTGCTCACATTATCCTTAATAATGTCAATACAGTTTTGCCAAACCTGATTGTGATTCTTGCTCATTACGATAAGTAGAAATTAATTTGATTAACACATTCTTAACTGATGAAATCGGCAGGCGGTGAAGAGTGGTGCCTTTCTCAAACAGGAGAGCAAATATTCTGATAAAAAAGTGAAAAAAAAAATCGAAAGGACTTGATTTTATCCTTTTTTTAGTTAGCGACTCGAATCCGTGGAATCCACGCCAATCAATGATTTCCTTCAAATTAGGGTTCGCCACATTTGCTGAGACAAATAATTTCGTGGCTCAAAACATTCGTTCAGTGAAAGATACATCATTTCTCTACTAAATTGCTATGGTAAGTCAGAAAAATCCCGACCTTGTCCACTTTCTAAAATCCGTTTTTCATGTGAGGTTCTTAACCTTCTCTTAAAACTTGTTGAAAAGATGTACAAGCACGAAATACAACTCCGAGTTCGTTATGCAGAAACAGATAAAATGGGGGTGGTTTACCACGGAAACTATGCTCAGTATTTTGAGGTGGCGAGGGTTGAAATGCTAAGGTCGTTGGGAATCAGCTATCGTTCGATGGAGGAGGAGGGAACAATGCTTCCAGTGGTTAACCTGAATATTGACTACAAAAAGCCAGCACATTACGATGAATTACTGACGGTTAAAACGGTCATTTCTGAACTCCCCAGTGCGAAAATTCAATTTGAGTACACCTTATTGAACCAGAATCAAGAGCTTTTGGCAAGGGCTTCCACAACCTTGGTTTTTGTGGATGTTGAAAGTAAACGTCCGAAGCGCTGTCCTGAATTCCTTTTCAACAAGCTTACCGATCTCTTTAATCACACCGATTCATCAATGGCCTAAACAAAAAAGTGGAACACGAGCCAAGGCTTATGTTCCACTTCTTTATGATTGAATGTGTTTTTTGGTCCGTTTTATTCTTCTCCAGGCTTCACCCCGGCAATTTCAAGAAATTCGTTGAAGGCGGTTTGCGCATAGGGCATGTCCCACATCATCCTTTCTTTGCTTTCGTTGAAGATGCATCGTGCAATCACTTTCGATCCATATTCATCGGTGTTGATGTTCTCTATTTTTGGAAAAAGGGTGATGTCGGTAAACATTTTAAAGGCTTGTTCATATTCTTTGTCTGGAATTTGAGCTCCTTCGATAAATACGCGCTTTTCGATGTGACCTGAGTGCGAAAAGGATACTTCATAATCTTTTCCTGCTTGAAGCACCAAGGCATAGAAGCCACTGTTGCGGTTGGTGAAGTCACGTACCAAAGAGTCGTTTTCAAAAACTTGAATCCGCACATCTTTCATGAAAGTTGGTGCTTGCTTTTTCTGCTTTTGGGCAAAGAGTTCTTCCACATTTCCTTCGATGACATAGCCATAGAGAAGGATTTTTGCTTCGGTAGCCTGAGCGCCTATACCAGCCAAAAGTATGGCTAGGGTGAGAGTAAGACGTTTCATCATATCAGTTTTTAGTAATCGCTTTCTTTTACCGAACTGATTATGGTAAGGTTACAAGTTCCTACATAAATCTTCAGAACTTTCTTACAATTTTACTCGTGCTCGCGCTTTTTGAGTTCACTTTTCTCAGGCACAGCGAGTTCCTTGGCAATTTCTTCTTTGATGTTTTCGATGTCTGCTTCAAGTTCATCGAGATTGGGCTGACCAGCATTCACCCATGCGGTGTACCACAAACTGCCCACATCAATCACCGATTGCCTCATTCTTCGCTCAACTTGACCGTTCAATCGTTGATGATAAGCTCTACTGAATCCTTCTGAGTAGGTATTGATGATCACTCTTCCGCGTTCTTCATAGCTGTATTTTTGATCGGAAGGGTAGCTTTCAGTGAGTTCTCGTTCAAAACGAAGCACGCTGTCCAAAGCCCAATGGCTGTCTTCCACAAAGTCCCATGCAAAGTCTAAGGGCTTTTCAACGTAGGCGGCTTTTCCAACAAAAAAGTCGTACTCTTCTTCAAACAATTCTGGGAGTCTACTTTCCCAAAACCCATGAATTCCTTTTTGGTTGGTCATTTGACCGTTGTAATTCTCGGTGGTATGAAGGGGGACATGTGCGTCTGCGATGTAGTGTCCCAGTTCTGCACTTGTGCGCAAAATGCGGTTAACGTCTTTGGATTCAAATGCTCGGCTAAGACGGTTCACCATTACGTGAATGTGCCAGGGAACAATTCCATACGCCTGTAAAGTGTCTTCCGAATGTAGTTTTACCGCTTCAAACCAAGAGCGAGGCATTTTGAGAAAGGGGTTGCAATGGGGAGTACCATCACAAAAATGGTCTATATCGATGAAGTGTCGTTGTGCTTCCCCTTCAACTCCATACCTCCTTTTATCCGGATCTACGGCATGCTCGCTGAGAAAGTCCATGTGCTCTTTATAGAAGGAGAACATTTCGGGCGGAAGGGTATAGACGGCCAGTTCATTGATTCTTCGATGCGCAAAGAAACCCCAGGCGTGTGCTATGGGCAAACTCGAAAAAAAGAGGGCTACGATGAGCAGACCAATGATGGGCTTTTTAATCCTGAGCAATTTCTTCATGCACTAATTTAACAATTGCGCCATTTTTTAAGATGGGTATGCAGCGATTGTTATTCGGGGTAAGGCAGAATTTAACATCTTCATTCAAATTGAGTCTTCTCAACCGTCGGCGATGAGAACTGGCTTTTAAAAAACTGAAGATGTTTTCTTTGGCGGAGCGATAAATGAATTTAGCGGCAATGCTGCTGTCTTCTTCACTTCGAAACTTTCGGGATTCCAAGAGGGCATCAACAATGGCTCCTGCACAGATGGTGTCTTCCAAATTGAATTTATTCTTCCAACCAGAAGCGAGGAGAAGCACGGGTTTTTCTTGCTCAATGAGCCATTGACTTAATGCTTCAAGGTTGTTTAAGCTCCCGATCACGACGGTTTCCATGTCGCGAGCGGTATGAACGGCTTGGGTTCCGTTGGTCGTGCTCAATACGATGTCTTTCCCTTTCAAGGAAGGATTCATAAAGGCGTAAGGAGAATTTCCAAAGTCAAAACCTTCCACGATTTCGCCATTTCGTTCTGCTGCTGCGATATAGCCTTTTTTCTGGTAGGCTTGTGCTTCTTCAATGGTGGCTACGGGTATGATGCTGTTGACGCCATTTTCAATTCCAGCGCAAATGGCAGAGGTGGCCCTCAAAACGTCAATCACAACGCAGATGTCGAATTGTTCTTTGTACAGCTCAAATTGTCTGGGCGAAAAACAGACTTCTACAAGTGCTGCTTTGTTGTGCGTTTTTTTCATTTGTCAGCTTTGTAAAACGGCAACTTCACCACTTTGGCGGCAATTTGCTTGTTTCGAATAGAGAGGTAGATGGTACTGCCTTCTTTAGCGAGTTCAGTGGGCACGTAACCCATACCAATGGCTTTTTTGAGCGAAGGAGACTGTGTTCCTGAGGTCACTTCTCCGATGGTTTCGCCTTCTTTGTTCACGATGGGGTAGCCGTGACGAGGAATTCCGCGGTCAATCATTTCAAAACCTACAAGCTTCCGACGCACTCCTTCTTCTTTCTGACGCTTTAAATTTTCAGCATTGATGAAGTCTTTGCTAAATTTAGTTATCCAAGAGAGTCCGGCTTCAATTGGAGAGGTGCTGTCGTTAATGTCATTTCCATACAAACAAAAGCCCATTTCCAAACGCAAGGTGTCGCGAGCAGCGAGTCCAATGGGGCGAATGTCGTGTTCTTTACCTGCTTCAAAAACGGATTTCCAGATGCTCTCAGCGGCTTCGTTGGGCATGTAGATTTCAAATCCTCCAGCGCCTGTGTATCCGGTAGCGCTTACGAGAATGTTGTCATGTCCGGCAAAGCTTCCCGTTTCAAAGGTGTAATACTTCATTCCGGCAAGATCGATGCTGGTGAGGGATTGAAGGGCTTGTGCGGCTTGCGGACCTTGTACTGCGAGCAGGCTCATTTCTTCGCTTCGGTTCTCGAGTTGAGCATCGAAGTCATTGTGCTGATTGATCCAAGCCCAATCTTTGTCCATGTTTGATGCATTGACCACAAGCATGTACTCTTCTTCACTGATGCGGTAAACGAGGAGATCGTCTACGATTCCGCCATCGGCATTGGGGAAACATGAATACTGAATCTTTCCGTCGTGAAGTTTGGAGGCATCGTTTGAGCTCACTTTTTGGATCAAATCCAAGGCTTGCGGACCCCGAACGATGAACTCTCCCATGTGCGAGACATCAAATACACCAACCCCTGCGCGAACGGCGAGGTGCTCGTCGGTTACACCGGTGTATTGAACGGGCATGCTATAACCGGCGAACGGTACCATTTTGGCTCCCAAAGCGATGTGCACTTCATTGAGTGCAGTTAATTTCAAACTTGTTTCTGCAGACATGGGTTCTCTTATTTTTGCTTTGCAAATAAACTCATTCTGCGGCAATTTTGGGCAGGTTTAGCGCGAGTTCATTGCTTTTTTATACACAGCCAAGAGGATGGGACTCCAGGTTTTTTTGGAATAATCGTTCACTACTTTTTGTCGAGCTCGTTTGCCCATGCCGATTCGTTTTTCAGGGTCATCAATCAATTCGGTAATGTATTTTAACCATTCGGCCGAACTTTGAGCGTGATATCCGTTGATTCCGTGTTCCACAATTTCAGCGTTCACTCCAAGCGGTGTAACGATGGCGGGTTTGCTTGCGGACATATATAAAAGGGCCTTCATTCCGCATTTGCCGGAGGTCCATAAACTATTTGGTAGTGGCATTAAACCAATGTCGATTTGGTTGAGGTCTTCATTTTCGCTTTCCGCTTTCCATGGCAGGTACTCAATGTTCAAGCGTTCTGCAAAGGTTGATTTTGCACCAATGGTCAGCAAGCGAATGGATTCGCCATACCGGGTTCTCAATTGTTCGAGCACGGGAAGTAAGGTCTCAAAATGTGCTAAGGTGGTGTGACTTCCGCTCCAGCCCACACAGACTTTCTTGTCATCTTGTTGATGAATTTCTCGATGAAACTGTTCATCAATGGTAGAAGGGATGATGTGAACTTCCTTATTGTAGGTTTTAGCGAAGTCAGCGAGGTAGGCGTTTCCTGCGGTTACTGCCTGGCACAGAGGGAGGATTTTGCGGATTTTATTTTCGTCCTTAAAATAACTCAGTACCCGATTGTTGGCAGAAACATCTTTGATCCAAATGGCGTCATCAAAATCAAAAAGCATTGGAATTCCTTTCCGATGAACGGCTTTTTCGAAGAAGATGGACTTGGTCATGAGCGCTTCACGAAAAATCACCACCAAATCAAACTCATGCACTCGCTTGAGGTCTGCTCTCCTTTTAAGGATGGATTTTAAGCCAATACGAATTTTGGCGAGGTAATTCGCTTTGGAGTAGATCACCCGGTCATCTTCTTCATTCAAGAGGTAGCTCAATTCTGCTTCGATGCCGTTTTTGGCAAGGTCATCAAAGAACATTTCGAAACGGAAACGTTGGCCAGGCGCTCGCTGTGGTCGGTGACTCGCAATGAAGAGAATTTTTTTCATCTTTTTTGTGCGATGCAATGCCAGAAAGGTGCATTGGGTGAAAAAATCACTCCTTCCATGCCGGCGTTGTCAAGCATTTGGGAGATTTCATGCTGGGTGAAGCGCTGCTCCAATGGGGTTCCAAAACGATCGCGAGCATCGTTGCGGATGATGTGCCAAGATTTGTTTCGATAATAATTTAAGGGCATTTTCTTGGCAATCCTTTCCGAAAAAAAGGCCATTATTCTGCTTAAAACAATGAATGGGAGATAGATCAAAACGGCAATGGTATCGCAAAGGGCGTTTTTGATGAGTTTGGGCATGCGATGAATGATCTTACGTGCTCCTTCACTGAGAGAATGCAAGGCGCGAAAAAGGACTCCCGTTTCACTCAAATCGTAGTACAGGTAAAGTAGTAATTTGCCTTGGGGCCGAATTTTTTTGCACAAGGCGGTGAGTGCTTGTTGGGTATCAGGTATGTGATGAAGTACGCCTAAACAGATGGCAAGGTCAAAATACTCGTCTGCAAAAGGTATGTTTTGGACGCTGGCTTGTACGACTTGAACGTTTTTAAGGTCGATGGTGTTTTTACGAGCAACGTGGCAGGCCGGACTGGGGTCCATAGCGGCTACTTTTCCAACGTAAGGCGCTATGTAACGGGTCCACCGCCCAGAGCCACACCCCATGTCCAATACCTTTCCAAAAGTGGAAAGTTCGGTTTTGGACAACAGATCAAAATATTCATCTCCAGCGCTTTGTATTTCTTGCTCGCTGAACGCGTTGAAACGTTCCCATTCGTCTCCAAATGAGGCTACGGTGTCAGGATCGAGGTTGTCATCCCCCAAAGGAAATATGGCAACACCATCCACATACCGTTCTGGCTCAATGGAGAAATCAAGCATTTAAAGGGCAGCTTTAATGTAGTTCAATACTTTAGTCATCAAGTGCACACGATCTTTGCCACGCACGTTGTGAGGATGGTTGGGGTAAACAAAGAAATCAACTTGTACTCCTTCAGCGATACACGCGTTGAGAAAACTCATGTTGTGTTGCATCACTACTACATCGTCTTCGTTGCCATGAATCAAAAGCAATTGTCCTTCGAGTTGGTCAACGTAATTTTTGAGGTTGGCTTTTTCGTAGCCTTGAGGATTGTCTTGCGGACTGTCCATGTAGCGTTCGGTGTACATCACTTCATAATAATTCCAGTCAATTACGGGTCCGCCAGCAACACCCACTTTAAACACTCCAGGATTTCTTAGCATGAGGGAGGTGGTCATGAACCCGCCGAAGCTCCATCCGTGAACGGCCATTCGATCGCGATCGACATATTTTAAGGATTCGAGGTACTTCACTCCAGCCAATTGATCGAGCATTTCGATGTCGCCAAGATTTCCGTGAACGGCTTGTTCGAAATTTTTTCCTCTGTTGCTCGATCCACGACCATCAATGGTGAATACCAAATACCCTTCTTCGGCAAAGCTGTTCATCCAAAGTGGTGCGCCTCCGTTCCATGAGTTGCTGACCAATTGTACGTGCGGACCGTTATAGACGTAAACTAAAACGGGATATTTTTGCTTGGCGTTGAAATCGCTCGGTTTGATCATTCGGGCATGAAGCAATGTTCCATCATCTGCTCGCACTTCAAGCAGTTCAACCTTACCCGTTTTCTTATTTTCGAGCGGATTAGAAGCGATGTGAAGGGTTTTCATTTTCTGTCCATCGGCATCAATGATTTGGGTCACTCCGGGGGTTGTGAGGTTGCTGTATTGATCAAAAAAGTAGGAGAAATCACTAGAAGGGGTGATGCGGTGAGTTCCGGCTTCTTCGGTGAGGCGCGATAAGCTCATGTCGCTTAAGTTGACCTTAAAAAGATGGTTTTCCGTGGCATTTTTGCCGGATGCCATTACAAAACAAGTTTTTCCATCAGGAGAAAAGCCCAAAAAGTCGTTGATGGGAAAAGCAGCAGATGTGCGTGAAACGAGTTTTCCGCTTTGGGTGTATCGGTAGAGGTTGTTGAAACCGTCTTTTTCGGAGATCCATAGAAATTCATTCGTGTTTGGAATGAAGTACATTGGATGCTCTGGTTCCACATATTTTTGATCGTTTTCTTGAAAAAGTGCACTTTGGAGCTGACCCGTTCCCGCGTTAAAGGCTTGTAAAATCATTTGGTTTTGATTTCGGGTGAGCACCGCTACGTAGATCAATCGACCATCAGGAGACCAACTCACGTTGGTGGCGTAGAACTCATCTTTTTTCAAGCGCTGAAAGTCCAAGTAGATGGTTTTTCCGCTGTTCACGTCGTACACGCCAACCGCGGCGTATTCACTTTCGCTCCCTGCCATGGGGTATTTGATGTTCTTCAATTGTGCGGGTGCGGTATTGTATTCTACTAGGGGGTAGTCGGTAACGTGTCGCTCGTCTTTTTGATAGAAGGCCAATTTGTTTCCCGCCTCGTTCCAAAAGGTTCCTTTGGTAATTCCAAATTCATAACGAGCGATGGCTTGACCTGCAACTACACCTTCCGGATTGTTGGTGATGGGGCGTTCTTTTCCGTCTTTTGAAATGTAGAGATTTTGTCCGCGAGTGAATGCTATTGCTCCTGATGCTTCATGCATGTCTTGGTTTTGAGCATCCTCGGGTAAGGCTTGTGTGGTGAAATTTTTTCTTCTTAAATCAACGGAATAGCGTTTGTCATCTCGCTCAAACACTAGGCGTCCGTTTTCATCCCAAGAATAGTAGGGGAATCGCTTCAAATCGAATCCCAGAATGGATTCCAGATCTTCTTTACTGAGGATTTTTTTCGCTTTGCCCTTCAGACTTTCCTGCATTAAGTGCTTGTCTTCAACAAAGGTGAAGGAGCTTCCGTCTTTTTTCCATTGGAGCTGCTCTTTACCATCGGGGTAGAGGCCTTCTGCCCGACCCATAACGGCTTGTTCTAAGGTGATTTCTTGTGAAGTACTTGTAAAAGCAATGAGGAGAAAAAGGATAAGGCTAAAGAAACGAGTCATATTTTGAAATTTGATGCTAAATATAGCACCGTTGTTGGAATTCTCTTTCTAAATTTGTGACATGGCGAAAAGGCAAGTGATTATTAGCGACCGGGCACTGAATGCTTTTCATCGGATCATTCAGCAAGTGAAAACCAATTCTTTGGTAGGTGCTGAAGATGCTAGAACAACGATTCTCAGTCGTTTGCGTAAACTAGGCGCCAATCCAGGAATGAACACAAGGGTGGCGAATTTTGCCACTTTGGAAGGAGAATTTCGCAGCGCGCTTGCGTGGAATTATCGGATTTATTTCAAGGTGGAGGAACAGCGCATCATTGTACTCGACATGATTCTGGATAAAGACAACGCCGAGACGCTCGAAAAGTAGCCGAAATCAAATCAAGCTTTGAGCTGTATTTCCTAAATTAAACAAGGCATCAAGTACCGATAAATTCGCAATGAATCCATGGCGATCCTGGTACACTTGATGGTATTTTGTGGCATCAGATACCATAAAACGCTCATTTCGAAAATCCATCACCAGGTCGGGTCGATCTTTCTCCACGTATTCCTCTGTTCGGGAGGGTAAATCAAGGTCAAATTGCTCACAGATGAAGTGCAGCCCTTTCCAACTTATTTCACTCAATTTTCCGTTGCCGGTTTCAAAAAGCTCCAATACCTCTTCTCGATAATGCTCATAGAAGGCAGAGGCATTGTAGCAGGTGTCTAAGGTGCGTATCAACTTGTTTAAAGACAATTCCTTGCTCAAACGAACTTGGTGTAGCGGTGTTTTGACGCCGTTGAGCCCTTCAATCTGCAAAGTGATGGTTTGAAGATTATTGGGTCCCATCAACCGAAAGCGGTTACGATCACTCTGTTTTTGGTAATGCTCGCCGAGATCAATTACAGGATTTTTCGCTGCTTTCAACTGAACGAAATACTCCAAAGGTGGAAAAAGGAGTAGGGGAAAGACTTCCATTAATCCACCAATTTGAACATTCGATTCCAACGAATTCCACCGTTTCCTTTTCCTTGTTGTGCTTCGTTGGCTTTCGAGAACCAAGTAAATACAGCTTTTCCAACAATGTGTGTTTCTGGCACAAATCCCCAGAAACGGGCATCAAGAGAATTGTGTCGGTTATCCCCCATCATCCAAAAATGATCTTGTTCAAAGGTGTACGAACTCCGCATTTCTCCATCAATATAAATTTGGCCGTCTTTTACTTCGAGGTCGTGACCTTCAAAGTGGGTAATGCTTCGCTTGTACAAGGGTAAGTTTTGAAGATCAAGCTCGATGGTCATTCCTTTTGCAGGAATTTGAATCGGTCCAAAATTATCGATGTCCCAGGTGTTGTATGGCGGTTTGATGCTGTTCGGGAAGATGGAAAGGGTACCTCGTTGCTCTTGATGCTCTACTCGGGCGATGGTGTCTAAAATGTTCAAGGATTTCAATTTCTCTACTTCGGATAAGGTGAGGGCAACGGTTCTGTCGTCTCGTCCGCCCTGACCATAATCCAAATCCGTAAGTCCGAGAAGTTCATCCATTTTTCGTTGACTCGCTTGGTTTTTCAATCGGTACGTATAGTTGAATTGAACCCCTTCAGGAGTTTCAATGGCTTCACCATCCACAAAAATTACTCCGTCTCTTATTTCGAACAGATCTCCAGGCAAACCAACGCAGCGCTTGATGTAGTGTTCTTTCTTATCGGTCGGACGCTCACGAATCCCAAATTTCTTCGCTATTTGTGGGCGAATGAGGGAAAGGTATTTCTCCGGATTTTCTTCAAAGGCTTCGGCTCCGCCCGCTGCTCTCACGGCTTCGTCTCTCAGAATTTGATAATAATCGAAGGTGGACAACATGGGGTCAACAATGATGCTGTCTCCTGGAGGGAAATTGAACACAACGGGATCAAAACGCTCAACTTCTCCAAAGCCGGGGAGTCGGAAATAAGGCATTTCAAACCAATCTACGTAGGAGGGAGTCATGCTTCCGGGAAGAACATTGTGAACAAAAGGCATGCTTACCGGGGTTTGTGGCGATTTGGGTCCGTAACTCATTTTGCTCACAAAGAGGTAGTCGCCTACCAACATGCTGCCTTCCATGGAGGGTGTAGGTATGGTGAAGGCTTCCAAGAAAAAGGTTCGGATGATGGTGGCCGCAATCACTGCAAAGAGAATGGCTTCTCCCCATTCGCGAGGCATGCTTTTTTTGTTTTTTTCATTCCAAACGCGCGGACCAATAAATTTATCGTTCTTTCTTTTGAATGCCAGTTCTGGTATGGCAAACCAAGGTAAAGCACCAAACTTCCACTGCTCGGCCGTTCCTTGTTGTCCGAAAGCAATTCCTAACTCCACATTGATGATGATCAACATGAGTAAATTCACTCCTGGAACGAATAGAATGAGGAACCAATACCAAGGTCTTTTGATGACTTGAATGAGAAAGAAAAGGTTGAGAAGGGGAATGGCACCTTTCCAAGCGGCGATGTTGAGTCGTTTGAAAATCGCTGGTAGGCTGATGCTATAAATAGCGAGTAGTAAAAAGAGTAAGGTCCAAGCAATCATAGTTGAGGGAAGTTAAGCAAGTCGGCCATGGTGTATTCACCGGTTTTGTTTTGCATGAATTCAGCAGCTTTGATAGCTCCTAAGGCAAAACCATTTCTCGACTTAGCGGAGTGTTCTAATTTTATGGTATCGATATCGGAAGTGTAGCTCACAATGTGTGTTCCTTTCACATCTTCCAATCGTTCGTGTCGAATATTAATACTTCCCAAGTTGGGGGTGGAATTTTCGTTCCAACTTTCCAATTTGGGATGATACTTGATCATTTCTTCTGCCGTGGTGATGGCGGTTCCACTGGGAGCATCTTTCTTTTCGATATGATGTATTTCGTCAATGGAGCTCAAGTATTCTTGGTGTTCGCCCATGAGTTTGGCGAGGAATCGGTTGGCTTGCCAAAAAAGATGGACGCCTAAGCTAAAATTGCTCGCATGAAAGATGCCTCCTTGGGTGTTATGGAGTTCTTTTCGCATGGTTTCCAAGTGATCGTACCAAGCGGTAGTCCCCACTACAACAGGTACTCCGGCGCGAAAACAAGTTAGAATATTGTTGAGGGCTGCTTGTGGAGTTGAAAATTCAATGCAAACATCGATTCCATCAAGATCGCTTTCTTTTGGCACTTGTTGACTGTTGAAAGTAGCGGCAATGTGGTGCCCCTTCTCCTGTGCCAAAGTCTCAATTGTTTTGCCCATTTTTCCGTATCCGATGATTCCGATATTCATGGGGGCAAATTAAAAATTAAAGTTGAGTGAAAGACCGGCACTTCGCTCGAAGTTGGGGTTGAGCCAAGGGGTAACTTGCATGCTCAAATCTTCATTCACGTCAAAGTAGAACAAATGGGCATCTACGTTGGCATCCAATATCTGAAGGAGGTACACGGCGGCCAAACTCACGTAGCTCAAATCCCGCCACCGACGATAAGTTTCTTGAAGTTGATCGAGCTGGGCTCCATTAAATTCGGTGGTGTTGATGGTATTGGGGTCTCCATCAACCTCGGCAATGTAGGCTTTTGAAAAGGTGTTGAAGTTCTTGGTATTGTCTTGAATAAAGTAGACACACAAACCAATCCCTCCCCAAACGATGGGCGCTTTCCAGTACTTTTTATTGTAAACTTGTCCACTTCCCGGAAGCACTGCAGCGAGTAAGGTGGCTCTTTTCGGGCGAAGGTTTTTGGCCGGAAATCCGCTCGTCTGAATGCTGCTATCTTGAAAAAAAATGTGCTTTTCGGCAGACAAGGTCAAATCTTCTGAAAAAAATCGTTCTTGTGCTTGAAGCCCGCCTCCAAAAAGAAGTGCAAAGAGAAGGAGGAAATATTTAGTTTTCGTCGAGGGCATCTAAAATGGCTTGAAGATCGTCTTTGGATTTGAACGCGACTTCGATTTTTCCAGAGCCGTCCGAGTTGTTTTTTACTTGGACTGCCCGACCAAATCGAATGCGGAGGTCTGCACGAATCTTCTGCATTTCGAAGTTCAAACTTTCGGCTTTTTTATGGGCCTTTTTCACCGCTGTTCCTTGGTTTCGCACCAATTCTTCCACCTTACGAACGCTAAGATCTTCGTTTACGATACGTTCAAACAGGGATTTTTGATTTTTTGGGTCGGACAAGGTGAGCAAAGCACGAGCGTGTCCCATGGTGATCTTCTTCTCAATGATACCCACCTGAATTTCGGCCGGCAAGTTGAGCAGACGAAGATAGTTGCTGATGGTTGAACGGTTTTTACCAACACGTGTGCTCATTTCGTCTTGAGTGAGTTGGCATTCATCGATGAGTCGTTTATAACTGATTGCCACTTCAATCGCATCCAAATTTTCCCTTTGAATGTTCTCTACCAAGGCCATTTCTAGCATTTCTTGATCATCGGCGCTGCGAATGTAGGCAGGTATTTCATCCAGTTCAGCCAACTGGCTTGCTCGGAACCGACGTTCACCCGAGATGAGCTGATATTTCTTAGCAGAGAGCTTCCGCACGGTAATGGGCTGAATGATGCCCAACTCACGGATGCTCTGTGCAAGGTCGTTCAGTGCGCTTTCATCGAAATGCGTTCTTGGTTGGAAAGGGTTTGCTTCCACATCTGAAATGCGCAAAAGAGCAATGGCTCCGGCTACATTTCCAAGCGTTTTTTCTTTTGACTTTTTCTCTTCAATCTTGGGTGCAGCGCTGTTGTTGCTGTTCTCCAACAGGGCACTCAAGCCTCTTCCCAGTGCTTGTCGTTTAGCCATTGTTCAGGTCTAAAAATTTTTCTTCGTCGCGAAGACGGGTCATTTCATTCTTTTGCAAGATCTCTCTCGCGAGGTTCAAATAGTTGATGGAACCTTTGCAACTTGCATCGTGCATTATGATGGTTTCACCAAAGCTCGGCGCTTCACCCAAACGTGTATTTCGGTGAATGACCGTGCTGAAAACCATGTCTCTAAAGTGAACTTGAACTTCCTCAACCACTTGATTGGCAAGTCGCAAACGAGTATCATACATGGTCAAAAGAATGCCTTCAATGTCGAGGTCGGGATTGAGTTTACTTTGGACAATTTTGATGGTGTTGAGCAATTTCCCCAATCCTTCAAGAGCAAAATATTCGCATTGTACGGGAACAATCACACTGTCGGAAGCAGTGAGGGCGTTCACTGTAATCAAACCGAGCGAAGGGGAGCAGTCGATAATTATGAAGTCATACTCCTCTTTGATCTTCCCAATGGCCTGCTTCATCATGTACTCCCGGTTGGGCATGTTGATCAATTCGATTTCCGCTCCAACAAGATCGATGTGGGCGGGGAGTAAATCGAGATTGGGATTGTCAGTACTGATGATGATGTCTCGCGGATCCACTTCATCAACAACGCATTCATAAATGGACGTTTTGACTGATTTTGGATCTACACCCACACCGGAGGTTGCATTCGCTTGAGGATCGGCGTCGATCAACAAGGTTTTGTATTCCAACACTCCAAAACACGCAGCCAAGTTGATGGCCGTGGTGGTTTTTCCAACTCCTCCTTTTTGGTTTGCAACCGTAATGACTTTTCCCATGGTTTAATTAAGTTGACGTTCGGCTCCAATCTCGAGGAGCACCAATTCTTTTTTTGCTTTTTTGAACGACATTTTAGCGGCGTCCTGATCGATTTGGATGTAGGGGAAGGTGTCGTAATGCATCCCTAAAACACGATCGCAAGCAATCATATCGCAAGCGAGAATGGCGTCGTCCACACCCATAGTAAAGTTATCGCCAATGGGAAGGATGGCCCAGTCCAAATTAAAGCGTTGGCCGATCAATTCCATGTCCTTACTCAAAGCAGTATCTCCAGCAAAATAGATACAGCCTTCACGATTTTCAATGACAAATCCTCCCGGGTTTCCTCCGTAAGTTCCATCGGGTAGCACACTGCTATGCACGGCGTTCACAAACTTCACTAAACCAAAGGGAAACTGTTTTTGTCCGCCCAAATTCATGGGCCAAAGTGCTTCAATTCCTTTCTGGGCATACCATGTGGTAATTTCAAAAGCGGCAACAATGGTAGCTCCCGTTCTTTTGGCAATACGTTCTGCATCCGCCACGTGATCTTCATGTCCATGACTGAGTAGAATGTAATCTGCCTCAATGGCATCTACATCAATCTCTTTGGCTAAATCATTTGGTGAAATGAACGGATCGAAGAGAATTTTGTTATCCATTGTTTCCAACAAGAAACACGCGTGTCCATAGTAGGTAATCTTCATGAAAAGCTCCTTTTTTGCATTTCAAATGGCCTACATTTGCAGGCGCAAATCAAAGAGTAAAGTTACGATTTTAGCCGTCATGGTTGAAAGAAGTTATGCACACGATTCTTGTGGATAGAACGTGAATAAAACCAAGCAGAGCAGATGAGTGAATTTTTGATTATTTCGGGCACCAATCGACCCAATAGCAACAGTTTGAAAGTGGGGGAGGCTTACTGTGAAGAGCTCCTTAATCTAGGGGAGAGTTGCCAACTTTTGAACTTGGAAGATTTGCCAAGGGATTTTGTGTTTTCAGATGCTTTTGGTGAGCGAAGCGAAGAAATGCAAGGTTGGATTGACGAGTTGATTCAACCGGCCACGCACTTCATTTTTGTTGTAGCAGAGTACAACGGAAGCTTCCCGGGGATCCTAAAGGCGTTTATCGATTGTGTGCCACCTGCTGCATTTCACTACAAAAAAGCGTCTTTGATTGGACTTAGTTCCGGACACTCTGGTGCTTTACGAGCGCAAGATCAATTGACGGCCATTCTCAATTACCTCAAGGTGAATGTGCATTACGCTAAACCAAAATTTAGCGGTATCGAGCGCATGCTAACCGAAGATGGCGCACTCAATGAGCTCCTTCGTGAAAAAATAAGAGAACACGCTTTGTTAACTGTAGCCTTCTAGATCACCCCGGCTTAGGAGCATCCATCAATCTTCTAAATCGTCAAAACTCAAATCGGCGTGGGCCTCGCCGTGGTTTTGGGTTTCGACATAGTCAGGAGCGTCATATTCTCCAGTTGCTCGCAGTTCGTCAATTTTCTGAACAGCAGCATTCAATCCTTCCGAAAACTTATCAAAGTCTTCTTTGTACAGAAACAATTTGTGCTTTTCGTAATGAAAATTGCCATCGTCAGCATAGCGACGCTTACTCTCAGTAATGGTCAAATAAAGATCGTTTCCACGTGTCGATTTAACATCAAAGAAATACGTACGTTTTCCCGCACGAACAGCATTTGAGTATAAGTCTTCCCTTCCCTCAGACATAATATAGTTGTGATTTGGTTAATCTCAAATGTAGAAAAAAATCCAACCCCGTTTTGAGCGATTTTAAAATAGTGGAAAAAAAGGAAGGGAATTTTAGCGAAGGACGCTAACGTGTCCGAAAAATTCGTGAGGATAACTCAAGAGGTCTTTTACGATAATGTGGTATTGATAGACTTCATTTTCAACGTAATGTGTGCCTTTTGTTCCTTCACCAAGCCAGGGTTCGTTTGGGTCTGTACTGCTCCAAACCTGTTCTCCCCATCGGTTGTATATTTCAATGTAATACTCAGTAATTCCGGTGGTCGATGGCAGAAAAACGTCATTCAACCCGTCGCCGTTTGGAGTGAAGGCGTTCGGTACGTACAACACAAAACCTTCAACCGCTACTTCTCCTTCAGCTGTAGCAAAGCAGCCAAAATCGTTGGTTACGGTTTGCACTACAGGAATCAAGCCTGCTTCACTCAACAAATAAGAAAAATCCCAATCTTGTGAACTTCCGCCGTCCCCAAACAAATAATAAACATTATCTGCTCCTTGGGCTGTTGTACTGACTTGTATTTCAGGATCTAGGATGTTCACTGTATTGGGTTCAATTTCAAAGCCGGGTTGAGGCACGGGATAAACAAAAACAGCGTCTTCCAAAGTCATGCTCAAATTCGAGGCACAGCCGTCTTCCGTGGTGATGTCCAACTGAACGTCGTAGGTTCCAGGAACTTCATAGCGGTGTTGTGGGTTGGGAAGGGTGGAGGTGCTTCCATTGCCAAATTGCCAAAAATAATTGATGGTGGTCTCGGCGTAAGAGCTGTCGAGAAAACTAACGGTGAGTGGCGGACAACCTTCAGATCGGTTCAGGTTGAAGCCAATGGTGGGGTTGGGAACGACTTCAATGATGGAGGTAAAAGTTGCCTCGCAACCGGTGACATTCATTTCCAAATCCACTTCATAGATTCCGGGCTCACTCCAAGAGACGTTTTGTGGGGCAAGCGCTGTGGAGGTGCTGGGGGCGGCAAATTCACCAAAGTTCCAAGAAAATTCAGTGTTCTGATCTTCAAATCCCTCAGCCAAAAAATCAAAACTATTGCCCTCAAAGCACTGGCTTCCGGGTGAGGTGAAGAATGGATTCAAGAGATAATATATATCGAACCAAGCGGTCGTGGTGTCCGGACAAGTGAAGGGGGCAGAAGCAATGAGCGTGACTTGATAAGATCCTGAATCAGGATAAGTGTACGATGGAGCTGTTCCATTGCTGATGTCGTCAATGGCTTCCAAATCGCCAAAATCCCACAGATATTGGTCTGCGTTTTCCGATAAGTTCACGAAATCGATGGTCAAGCCCTGACACAAGAGACTCTGTTCTTCAAGAATGGCTACAGGTGGTGGCGGAACTTCAATGGTGTCGGTAACTTCAACGGAGCAACCGTTGTCAAATACGGTTAAACTCAAAGAAAAACTCTCCGCGTTGTTGAAGAAAATATTGTCCACAGAGAGTCCCGTAGCATTCGGAATGTTCGCGTTTTCGAACTCCCAAAAGAACTCGGCGTCATCGTCAAAATTCCCAACAGCGTTGAAGTCATAAAATATGTCGTTTCCACTGCACGAAAAGTTGTTCTGCAATATGGCAGGATCGATCAAAGGATAGGCGAGATAGGTGGTGCTGGTGGTGTCTGCACAAGACCAACCGGGGTTGGCGATGAGGGTGACGATGTATTGGCCGGTATCGGGGTAGGTGTAGGAGGGGGCAGGTGATGTACTGGTGTCGGCCTCAGTAGTGAGATCACCGAAATCCCAAAAAAAGCTCTCCGCATTGCTCGAGGTGTTGTCGAAATCAAAGGTGAGTCCGTCACAAAACTGATTCTGCGTAGGAATGGAAGCGATGATATTGGGATCGCAAATCGTCACGTTGAACTGAAAATCTCGATTGATGGTATTGATGAGCACCCCGTTTCGATATTCTTGAACACAAATGCCAATGACGTATTGACCTACCTGACTGGGGGTGCCGGTGATGAGTCCGGTATTTGCATCAATGTTGAATGCCGGACTCGAAGAAATGGGGTAGGTGTTATCGAAGCCCATTTCCCAAACGACGGGGTTGAATGGCGGACCGTTGGGAGGGTTGGGGGCTGGTTCATCTGGACTAGCCCCGGTGTAAGGCGTGCAGAACTCGTAAACCAAGCTATCACCATCTGCATCAAATGCGCTATGATCGAAAATGAAAGCTGCATTTGCACACAAAGCCACCGGTGGAAAATTGAGAAAATAAGCGCTATTGTTGTTGCTATTTTCTTCTACCAAAGCGCTTCCGGGAATGGTGGCCACAAAGGTAGCCCCCGTATCTTCAGGGGCGATAAGGTTCGTAATGGAAGGGTTTCTACAGCAACGTTCGTAAACAAGGTCGTAACTCGGACCAAAAGGCAATGTAATC
Organism: uncultured Comamonadaceae bacterium; assembly: GCA_964649515.1. Classification (GTDB taxonomy): domain Bacteria; phylum Bacteroidota; class Bacteroidia; order Flavobacteriales_D; family Sanyastnellaceae; genus CALKGK01. Next base: position 41,107 of record CAZYPV010000010.1, read on the forward strand.
ACTCCTTGATAAATGGCTTCTTCCACACAAACATCTGGGGGGAGGACAAAACAAGGATTTTCCAAAACAAGCGGAATAAAACTCACTGTTGCATCAAAAAGATCCAATTCCAAGTTTTCAACCAGAATACCGCCGCTAAAAACACCAACAGCCGCCACATTGTCGAAACCCGTTTGATTGGTGTTGGTTGAACCACAATCGCGGTAAACTTTGAGGGTGACGAGGTATTCATCGTTGCCCAAATGCTCATAAAACACTTCACCTCCAACCAAGTGGGTGGCTTGGGAAGTTAGCCCCGTTATTAACAAGGTCGAAGCCATGCAAAAGAGCAGCCGAATGTGTTTGGAAATGAGGTGGTTCATTGCATTTGAAAGGTACAATTATTTGCTTGTCTTCCCTAAATGCCTTTGTGGTTATTCTTGCATTTTTATACCAGTTCAACTGTTTTCGCTCGGCAGTGTTCATTTGCGTCAGGAACTTGTATCTTGCGGCACAATGACATTTAAAGAGATGAACTTGCATCCCACCCTTTTAGAAGGCATGGATGCGATGGGTTTTGAGAAGCCCACACCAATTCAAGAACAAGCAATTCCCATTTGTTTGTCGGCCAAAGACATGATCGGGATTGCCCAAACGGGTACGGGTAAAACAGCTGCCTTCGTGCTCCCAACCATTCATAAGGTACTTTCAACGCCTGATGAAGGAAAGATCAAATCCTTGATCATCGTTCCAACTCGAGAACTTGCAGTGCAGATTGACCAAGCCATTGAGGGTTTTGCTTACTTCACAGGTATTTCGTCGATGGCCATCTATGGAGGTGGCGATGGCAAAGAATTCAAACAAGAAAAAACAGCACTCACTTCGGGGATTGATATCGTGATCGCTACTCCCGGCAGGATGATTAGTCACCTCAATTTGGGCTATGTGGATTTTAGCCAACTCCAAACACTGATTTTGGATGAGGCTGACCGTATGTTGGACATGGGCTTCCAACGCGATTTGCAACGGATACTCGATCACGTAAATAAAGACCGCCAAACCTTATTCTTCAGCGCAACCATGCCGAGCAAGATCATGGATTTTGCCAAGGGCATTTTAAAGTCGCCCGAGGTGGTGAAAATTGCTTTGTCGAAACCTGCAGAGGGAGTGCTCCAGGGGGCGTACGTGCTTCATCAAAGCCAAAAACCGGAGATGTTGGTAGAACTCTTCAAAGGCAAAGATGTCAAAAGTGCCATTGTGTTTTCATCAACCAAAAAGAATGTCATCAATATTCACCGCATTTTGAAGAAAGCGGGCATTTCTACCGGTGCGATTTCTTCCGATCTCGAACAAAAAGAGCGAGAAGAGGTGCTGCTCCAATTTAAAAATCGCCGAATTGCGGTTCTGGTGGCTACCGATGTGGTTTCGCGTGGTATTGATATCGATAACATCGAACTGGTGGTGAACTACGATGTTCCGGGTGATGCTGAAGACTATGTTCACCGTATTGGCCGAACAGCAAGGGCTTCAGCTACAGGGGTAGGGATCACTTTTGTGAGTCAAGATGAACAATATAAGTTTCTTAAGATCGAAGAATTGATTGGTTCCGAAATCAGGAAACTTCAAGCACCGGAGCATTTGGGGGAGACCCCAGAATATCAACCGAAGAGCGGGGGAAGACAAGGTCGTTTTGGTAATAAAGGTAGAGGGGGCAAACCCAAACGAAAGGGAGGCTGGTCCAAGGGTAAAGGCGGTAACAACAAGCGCAAGCCGCGTCCCAAAAAGGGAGAATAATGTTGGGAATGAAGTTCCTCTCCAATGTGGCTCCAGGCTTGGTGGCGAAGAAATTGATCCACCACTTGCATCACCCTACGATCAAAAAACTTCGTCCGCACGAGATCTCTCGCTTGGAAACGTCAGATCAAAGCACGGTGCTCTTCAAAAACCATGAGCTCAAATGCTACTCATGGAAAAGTGCATCCAATCTCGCGCTCGGTGAGGTGGTGTTGGTGCACGGATGGGAGGGCCAGGCTGGAAATTTTGCCGATTTTATACCGATGTTACTCGATGCAGGATTTGATGTGTTTGCGTTTGATGCTCCCGGACACGGATTTACCTTGTCCAAAGACACCTCGATTTTTGAATTTCTGGAGGCAGTCAAATTCCTACTTCAACAACGCCAGCCGGAATTCCTGGTGAGTCATAGTTTTGGTGGGGTAGCGGCGAGTTATGCTTTGGCTGAATTGGAGGTTAAAGTGAAAAAGTACTTGCTTTTCACCACGCCCAATTCCTTCAGCGAACGCATTCGAGATCTTTCCGAAAAAATGGGGGTGTCGAAAAAGGTGGTTGAGCGCGTAGAGCGGTATTACGTTGAAGATCAGGGTTTCGATTTGAACGCATTGAGTGTTGCTGCTTTTGTTCAGCGGGCAGATGTTCAAAAGGCTCTGATTCTCCACGATGAGAACGATGGGGTTATCGGTATCGATCAGTCGGAAACCGTTGTGAATTCTTGGCCGGTAGCTCGCCTCATTCGAATGCAAGGTACCGGACACTTTCGTATTCTCAGAAATGAAGATTCCCTCAAGCTGGGGAGAGATTTTTTGCTCGACCAGCTGTTGGAAGAGCATCAACTTGATGCTTCGATGCCTAAAAGGTGCTAGTCCCGTTCCAAACGTTCCCTCAAAATTCTCTTTCTAAAATCCGCTTCGAGGGTCATCAATGCCAAACACCTTTCGGCTCCCAAAATGGGGAGGAGGTCTTCGATGAGCTTGGCTTCGATTTCAGCGAGCTCATTTTTATTCAAACGAATTTTATCATTTAAGTTCAAGAGGGCTTCTTTGGAGATGTTGCTTTGATCTTTCGCGTTCCTCAAGGATTTTCGTTGCTCCCGTTCCAATTCTTTTTTATCATCTCGAAAAGCATTGAAAATGGGCCAGAATGCCTGACTCTCTTCAACCGTCAAATCCAGTTCTTGGGTGATGAAAGCAACACGGAGTCGCTCAATTTGCTCTTTTCGATCTTGTTGTGCATTTGCGCGAGGTAGAAATGCGCTGAGCAACAGGGTTAATGCCATTATTCGTACCATATGTCTTCAATTTCAAGCTCAGTATCTTCCATGAGCTCCATCAATTCGTCGTCTGAAATAAAATCATAATTCAAATCCTGATCGTCCACCAGTAGGAGCACTTCATCGTCGCTTTCCTCCATCAAGATCAAGAGCTCTGCTTCGCTAAGTTCACTTTCCTTGAGCAAACAAGCGAAATCTTGGCAAGTTTTTTCTTCAGCAAAAAATGAAACAGCAACAGCAATCAAAATGGCGGCGGCAGCGCTCCACGCGAAAATGGGGTGTATTTTGATTCGCTTTGTTCGATTTTCCTTTTGTTCAATGGACGCAAATACCCTGTCTTGAATGTTTTGAAAATCTGTGTTTTCTGAGTGAAAAGGACTTCTTTCTTCCTTTTCCCAAACTTTTTCCAATTCAATCTCTTCCCCATCCTTTAAATGAAATGGACTGCGTTTCTTTATTGAAAAAAGATGAGGCGCAAGGGTTTTGAGCGTCTTTTCTTCTTGACGATCTTCTGGGTGATGCGCTTGTTTTTTCTTTGCTGTCATTCTTGATTCTGTGTAAGGTATTCTTCAATCTTTTTCACAGCATGGTGGTAACTTGCCTTGAGCGCTCCAACACTCGTTTCGGTGATTTCTGACATTTCGGCGTAACTTCTTTCTTCAAAATACCTCAACAGAAATACCGCTTTTTGTTTTTCGGGCAAGCGTGCAATGGCCACTTGAAGCTGCCGCTCAATTTCGTCGCCGGTAAAACGTTGGTCAGATTGAAGGACTTGTGGCAACTCCTTTTCGATGTTTTCGAGCGGTATCCCGGCGAGTTTTTTTCGCTGACGAAGCAAATCAATGCACTCATTGTGGGTGATGCGAAAAAGCCAGGTGCTCATCTTACTTTGTCCTTTAAACTGATCGATTCCTTTCCACGCTTTAATGAAAACATTTTGTGTGGCGTCCAAGGCGTCATTGTGGTTCACCAGCATTTTTCGCGCAAAGTGGTACACCGTTTCTTGATGCTGTTCCATCAAGACGGTGAAGCCAATTTTCTTGAGCTCGGGATGCTGAAGGTGCCGAATGATTTCCTTTTCTTCCAAAAACAATTTCCTTAATTCAATAGACGAAAGAAAAGGTAAATGGTTTAAAATTACTTTCGATCTTTTCTCAAAAGGGAAATGTGGCCAAATTTATTGATGGGTTGCCCTTTGAAATCCTCGCGATAAAAGAGGTGGTAATGATATATTCCAGCGGGCAAGGCTTCACCATCGATGATTCCCAACCAAGCTTCTTCTGGTTTTTCGAGCGAATCGATTACCCGACCCCAACGATCGTAGATGTCGAGCCGATAGTCAAAAGGATCGCAGTCAAACACGGGTAAGAACACATCATTGAGTCCGTCATTGTTGGGTGAAAAGCTGTTGGGGATGTAGAGCGGACAAGTACAAACAATCTCCCGCACCCAAGTGGTATCGGTTACGGTCCAACAATCATCATCGTCTTCGATGGTTACCCAATAAGGTCCCACGCTCGGCACTTGAAAGGTGGGTGAAGCAGAGCCATTTTGCCATTCGTAGCTCCCTTCAAATCGAGACACGTCCAAGAGAAAGGGAATTCCGAAGCAGATTTCATATTCACCTGCAAGCACTTCCAAGGGTTCTAAGCTGTATTCAACGTAACGGCTATCCTGGGCCACACCACATTGGTTCGAAACCACAACGCTGTAACTGGCAGATTCATCTCCAGAAACGGTAATGCTAGGTCCGGTTGCTCCTGTGCTCCAAGCATATTCAATTTGTTCAAAATCTGCTGTGGCGTCCAAAACAAGTGTTTCTCCTTGGCAGAGCGCGGTGTCCGGACCAAGTTCAATCACCGGAATGTCGTCCAAATCCACCGTAATTTCGTCTGTAAGTGTTGTGCAGTTATCAGTAATGCTGACTTGATAAATGCCCGGTTCTGTGATCTGAAAAAGGCTATCAGCAGTGCCGTCGGGCCAGCTGTTGATGGTGTTGAAACCAACGGTACTGAGTTCGAGCACTTCCCCAGCGCAAATGGTGGTGTCGGTCACATCGGGAAAAATGAATGGCGGCTCATAAACGGTCACTTCAACATTTCCACTCGAAGAATTACAATCGTTGCTTCCGGTGACAATAAACACTCCAGAGGTGCTCACGTTGATGGTGTTCGCATTGCTTCCTGTGCTCCACGTAATTCCTGCATTTCCCCAGTTGGGGTTCCCTAAGGTCACGCTCTCTCCGGCGCAAAGTTCGATGTCCGGACCCAAATCGAGATCGAGCACTCCTGCGTCCATCTGACAAAAATTCAAGAGTACTCCTGAACTCACCTCAGGAATCACAAATATCCACTGGTGTCCGTTTTGTGTTCCATTGGGATTAAAGCCAAAGTTGTTGGTGTTCCAAACATTGCCAACAGGAGGAAGGTTACCCACAAAAGTGCCTTGAATTGTACCTTCGGGGGTGTAGAGTTCCGGACCAAAAGCGGTGTAAATAGCCGGACTAAAACTCGCAGCACTGCCTGTTCCATGGCTGATGTAGGTGAAACTTAAGTTGACTTGATTTCCCGGTGTTATTGTCCCGTTCAAACGAAATCCTACTCCCTGGGCTAGTCCGTCTTGATTGCGAAGAAAAACGGCATTCACCACATCGCATTCAATTGGAGGTGGAATGGAAATGCCCGTACCGGAAGTCCCTTCCCAAGCATTGTTCTGAAACTTGATGCCGTCTGCACTTCCCAAAGGAGCGCCTGTGATGTCAGTAGTCGCAGCAAAGTTTTGTTGAATGGGTAGGCTGTAGAAGCAAGGATCTGCCAAGTTTTGGGACCACAGAGAGGATGCCAATCCAAGCAAAAAGCAAAAAGTAAGGTTTGATTTTAATCCCATGGGTGGTATTCTATAAAGTGAATACAATATTGGCAATACTTGCCCTACGATATAACCGCAGAATCGACGTGAGGTTGCACGTTTCGCAAATTCTTAATGTTGAAATTCCCAGAAGGTTGTGTTTTTTGGTCCTGAATTATTCGAAATAACGTTGAATGGTATTGCGCAGTGAGGAGTGAACTCCTTTACTACTCGCTAAGATTTCTTCATCAAATAAAGGAGAGGCATCATCATCAAATGCGCTTACTTTTCCTCCAGCTTCTTGTACGATGATGATACCAGCGGCAACATCCCAAGGATTTAAACCGTATTCGTAAAAACCATCAAATTTTCCCCAAGCCACATAGGCCATGTCGAGCGCTGCAGATCCTAAACGCCTTAAGCCGCGTGTTTTGTGGGTGAATTCTTTGAAGAGACGAAGGTATTGCATCTCATATTCGAAGTCATCATAAGGAAACCCGGTGGCCAGAAGTGCGTCAGACAAGTTTTTGTTCTTCTTGCAATAAATGGGAGTTCCGTTCAGGAAAGCACCACCTCCTTTATAAGCATAAAAGGTATGTTGATGAACGGGGTCATGAATCACTCCCAAAACGACCTCATCTTCATTCAAAAGAGCCACTGACGTGCAATAGAAGGGAATCCCATGCAAATAATTGGTGGTGCCGTCCAAGGGATCGATAATCCAATTGGGAGCATCGTCTTCTGGCCAAGCTGTTTCTTCTTCAGCAATAAAACCAGCGCCAGGCACAAGGGATTTTAGTCCATCGTAAAAGCGTCGCTCCGCCTCTTTGTCCACATAGCTCACCAGATTGTTTAAGCTTTTCAGCTCGATGTTGATTTGCTTTTCCGACTCCGCAAGTAAAAATTCGCCTACTTTTTGAGAAAGGTCGATCACCTCTTCGCAAATTGCTTTTAATGTTCGTGTATTCATTCTTCGTTGCTTATTGCTTGGGCTGAAGTCTCCCTTTTTTGCGAAGAACAATGATCATCACCAGTCCTGCGATAAACATCAGTGTGGAGATGATTTCTGCTTGGGTTATTTCAGCACCAAAAATGGTATACACGGAATTTACACGAATTTTTTCAATCCAAAAGCGTTCGAAGCCATTGAACATGAGATACAACCCAAAAAGAATACCCGGAGTTTGTATTCGCTTACGTAAACTCCACAGGAGGATAAAGATGGCCACTGCCATCACGGTTTCATAAAAGGCTGTGGGAAACACCCCAGGGTCGAGATAGGTCCCGTAGCCCTCAAAAATGGGCCAGGGGTCGTTTTCAGTGATGAGCTTACCCGAGTAGCCCCCTTGAGGATAATACCCTCGCACGGCGTTCACGTTGTTTGGGTAGTTGTAAGACCACATCCAATCGGGAAGAAAGCCCATCCAATCTGGCTTTGGATTGGGGTTGGCAATGCCCCAGTCGCCATCGCCGCTCACTTGGCATCCAATCCTACCAATTCCATAAGCGAGCATCAAACCGGGTCCGGCACTGTCGAGCAGGTGCAATCCTGGAATGCCTTTCTTCCGAGCATAGAAATAGGTGACTGTTCCACCCACAATCAATCCGCCGTAAATCGTTAGTCCGCCAATGAATCCTTCCAAGGTGGGGTTTTCGAAAAACTGCATGAACTCTTTTGGGTTTTCAAAGAGGTGGAACAACTTCGCACCAATCACTCCAGAGAAAGCGGCCACCATGGTGATGTTTCCGGTGTATTCGTACTTGTGAAAATCGACGGTTTTGGTGATGGGTTCGGGGAGGGTGGCTTTTTTTCCTTGCCAATATCGGTAGCCCGCGAAGCCCGCTCCTAAAACCAAGCCCCACAACCAAGATCCTTCCAAACTGAAAATGTGTTTTTGGGGCAAGATTCCACCTTGGAAAAGAGTAGAGGCGTTGATGGCGAGGTAAACAAACTTAAACCCAAAGACAAAACCAATGAGTCCGGAAAAAATAACTTCGCTGATGGGCAAGGGAGCTCCTTCTACAAAGCTGCGTTTTTCAGCACTCATTAACCCTTCTTCTTCCTTTCTTTTCAGCTCTTTGGACAGGGTGTAACTTGCCGCAATGAAGGCCAAAGCAACAAAAAAGCCGAAACTGTTGATGAGTTTCAGAAAAGGGTGTGAGAAGCCAAAGAGGTCTTCAAAGAGAAAGTATAAATTGGGGTACATGCTTTAGGCTTCTTTAGGTTTGAGGATGCTGGCGCTAACGTGACCATCGGGGTTGATGCGTTCGAGTTGAACGGGATGCAACTGATTGACCAAGGTTTCATCATAGGGGAGCGCCACTTTCACATAATTTTCTGTGAATCCGTGCATCATGCCTTCGTGGTCGTCAGCTTCGAAAAGCACTGTTTTTGTTTTGCCCAATTCCTGCTCGTAAAATGCGCGTTTTTTCTTCAAGGAAAGTATGCGAAGTTTTTTATTTCGTTCTTGCCTCGTGGGAATAGGAATGACCTCATCAATGCGCAGGGCAGTGGTGTTGGCGCGCTCAGAATAGGTGAAAACGTGAAGGTATGCAATGTTCAGTTCGTGAAGAAAATCATAGGTTTCTTGGAAGTGGTCATCACTTTCACCGGGAAATCCTACAATGACATCAACTCCAATGCAAGGCGAGTCAAAGGCTTTATGAATGCGCTCGATGCGATTGCGGTAGAGGTCGGTAAGATACCTGCGGCGCATGCTTTTCAATACTTCGTCAGATCCGCTTTGAAGGGGGATGTGAAAATGTGGAACAAATTTCTTCGATTGAGCACAAAAATCAATGATTTCATCGCTGAGCAGATTGGGTTCAATGGAGCTGATGCGAAAGCGTTCAATGCCTTCGACTTGGTCCAACCCGCGAAGGAGGTCCAGCAGGTTTTCTCCATGGGCGGTTCCGAAATCACCAATGTTTACTCCAGTGAGTACGACTTCTTTGGCTCCACTTTCGGCTACTTTTTGGGCTTCTTTAAGGGTGTCTGCTACGTTGGCAGATCTGCTTCGTCCGCGAGCCAAGGGGATGGTGCAGAAGGAACAAAAGTAATTGCATCCGTCTTGCACTTTCAGAAAGGTTCGTGTACGGTCTCCAGATGAAAAACTGGGGATGAAATCTTTGGTTTCTTTGATGCGAGAGGCCACAATTTTTGCAGCGGAGGCTTTGCTTTCATCGATGTGATCAAGCAGATTGAACTTCTCATTCGCTCCCAAAACGATGTCCACTCCTGGGATGGAGGCAATTTCTTCGGGCTTGAGTTGAGCATAACAACCGATGACGGCGATGTAGGCTTGATCGTTCAAGTTCATGGCCTTTCTCACAATGTTCCGGCACTTTTTGTCGGCATGGTCGGTTACTGAACAGGTGTTGATCACCACCACGTCCGCTCCTTCATCCAGAGAAACACGGGCATAGCCGGCGTCGGCAAACTGACGAGCAATGGTGGAGCTTTCTGAAAAATTCAGTTTGCAACCGAGGGTATAAAGGGCAACTTTTCGATTCGGATTCATGCGCTTGCAAAGATAGCGAAAAGCATTGAGCAGCGCTTATTCTTCTGTGTTGGGATGAAATGCATAATGCCGCTCTACTTTGGCTATCCGAACTTCGTAACGGGCGTAAAAGCGTTCTCGGCCCATGATTTGGGCATAAAGATGGTCGCTATGACTTTTCCAAGCTTGTATGGCTTCGAGTGTGGTCCAATACGAAACGGTGATGCCCAACTCATTTCGTGCACTGTCCATTCCAAGAAAACCTTCTTGCTCATGGGCTAGTTGGTGCATTTTTAAGGCTACTTCTGCATAAGAGGGCCGAAATTCTTGGGCTTGTTCGCTCAAAGTACTGGTGAAAATAACGGCATAATAGGGTAGCGGAAATGCTTTTTGTTTTGAAGGGGGGACTGGTGTTTCGTTCATTCCGTTGAATGTAGGCATTTATTTCGAAACATCTTTTAAGTGATCTTATCTATGATTGGGTTAGATACAATCATTTTTATCTATGTGTAACATTGCTCACCTTTGTTCCCACAACAGAATGGTAATTTTAAAAGAAAAACGATGAACAACGCGATAGGATTAAAAGAGAGTGCTGCCATTGAACGCAGCGATGCATTGAATACCTTATTGGCCAACTACCAATTGTACTACCAAAATGTAAGGGGCTTTCACTGGAACATCAAAGGACCACAGTTTTTTGAGCTGCACGCCAAGTTTGAGTTGATGTACACCCACGCTCAAGAGATGATTGACATGATTGCTGAACGGATTTTGACTTTGGGCGGACAACCCCTGCACAGTTTCTCGGCTTATTTGGAAGCGGCAGAGATCAAAGAGGCGGTGAAGGTTTCTTCTGCTGATGAAACGGTTAAAACGGTTTTGAACAACTTAAATGTTCTCCTGAGCATGGAACGCGATATTTTGAATGCCGCGGCCGATGCAGGAGACGAAGGAACGGCCACTTTGATGAGCGACGATATTGCACTGCAAGAGAAAGAGGTGTGGATGTTGGGTGCGTATTTGGGGTAAATCAACGTTCCTTCTTGATCCAATCTGCTTCGAAAGGATTTTTTGTTTTGGAATTCCCAACACTTTCCATCAATTGAAAAGGCAGACGAACGACAGCGCATACACCGATGGGTCTGCCCTTGGCATCAAATTTATCGATGATTTCAAAAGGGACGTAATGCTTGCCCTGACATAGAATATTCAATCGTTTTTGAATGAGTTTTGTACCTACGGAGGTGCGCATTTCACTGAGGCTTTTGGGTTCTTTGAGTTTCGACTTGTGCTTCTTTTGTCTGCCCAAACCATTGTCATCTACCCTGACTTCAATGTGGTTGTGACGACGAATGAACTCAATGAGCAGTTTTGGTTTTCGTGATTTCAAATGTTGTAATCCATGAATGATGGCATTTTCAATCAAGGGTTGAATGAGCATGTTGGGCAAACTAATTTCTTTCATATTGATGCTTTCAGAACAGAAGACTTCAATGGTCAATTTGTTCTGAAGTCGGAGGTTTTCCATCACGAGAAATGCATTAAGAGCGGTGCATTCCTCGAGCATGAGGATGAAGTCGTTTTTGGGTTGATGAAGCATTTGCCTCATGAGTCGGCCAAAATTCACAATGTATTTGCTGGCAGTCGTATTTTTCCTTCGTAAAATGAGGGAATTGATGTTGTTGAGCGAGTTGGCAATGTAATGCGGTTTGAGCTGGAGTAGAAATAGTTTCTGACGCACATCATCGAGTTGGGTACTCAGTTTTCTATTTTCTTCTTGCAAGGCGATTGCGGCCAAGTTGGCGCGCTCTTTTTGTTCGTAGAAGAGGTCTTTTTCTTCGGATATGCCCCTCATCCGGAAGGATATGGCCAATCCAATAAAAACACATTCAATCCCTGATCCAAGGGTCATTCCGTTCTGAGTAAGCCAATTCCACGGTAAAGCTCCAAAGTCCTTCAAGATGTATAAAATCACTCCACAGCTGAAAAAACTCCAAGCCAATAGAAAAATGCCTGCACCTTCATGCCTTCTTCGATAAGCAATTAAGGTAACCCAAGTAATCCAAATCGCGGCGAGAAGATTGTTCCAAACAAGGACGAAATAAGCCCATGTCCCCATGTCCAAAAAGCTCAGAACGATGGATATCAATCCGACAAAATAAAAGCACCTCACCACCCAAGAGAAAGCGCTTTCTTCGTGCTTTTCTCTGAGAAAATGTTGAATGAAAAATAAACTTCCAACAAGGCTGAAGTTGGCGCACAAGACGACTACGCTGCATTCAGATAAATACGGGCAGGACTCCAAATAATCGGCTCCAAAAGCATGAATACTCAATTGAGCCAGAGCCACACCTACACACATGACGGAGAAATTTCGGAAGTTCTTCTCCCCGTTGTACCAATAAACGCTAAGCGAGACTGCAATGACCAAGAAGATGATGCCCAAATACAGTCCAAGGAACATACTGATGTTTTGCCGGTACTCTAGAAATTCGTTGGCCGACATGCAGGTGATCGCTGCTGGACCAAAATGATAGGATGCATTGATCAAATTTAAAGTGTCTTTCAGCGGAGGTCGGATCCAAACTTTTCCACCGAACAACAGCTTCAATGGGCTGATTTTTTTCGGGGGTGTTTTGGAGGTGTAGAGTTCCAGGTTCCTGACAAGCGGATTGTTCGAAACGATGAAAAAGGGTTCTTGGTTGTGGAAGGAATCGGGGTGGTTGGGGATGAATTGAAGCAACATGGCCTCCTCGGTTTCCGCTCCTTTTTCATCAACCAGAAAGCTCGTACTAATCACCTTCATGTGCTCGCACCCACACGCATGCGCAGCAACTGGCGCTCCCAGAAGGAGTACAAAAACGTAGCGGTAAAATAAAGTCATTGCTTCAGCGGTTCCCAGATCAGCGGGCTGAAGCTATGTCAGCAAGTAAGGTTTCCTTTATCTAATTTGTGAACGTCGAGCACTACTTTGTGAACGTTGGCGGGATCAATACCCAAACCTTCTTCGAATCACCAACTCCAACTTTCGTTTGTAGTCTTCTTGCAGCCAGTTGAGGTAGTTTTCGGTGGTTTTGGCAATGCAGTAGGAGTATTGCTTCACGCGAAATTCAATGTCCTGCTCCAAGATGTCGATGAGTTCGAGTCCGTCCCACAATTCCTCGCTGTTGCTTTCCACCATGTCTGCATGTTGCTCAATGCTGTTCTCAATGGCGCGTTTGGGTCGGTCTCCCGCACGAGTTACGCGCAAGTATTCCTCTTTCATGTTAAAGTCTTCCCCTTTGTAACCTTTAAACAAGGCACGCACCTTATCGGGCATTTCATACACAAACTCTTTTTCAATTTCTTCGTCGGAATAGAGTCCGTCAATATACGAGTTGGGCGATCTAAAGATGTCTTGCCAATTCACGTGAGAATCCCAAAGGTCGAACCTCCTACAGTTGTTCCCCAAGTCAATCACATTGAATTCCTTTTTGTTCGGTAGCACGCGCGATCCTCTTCCAATCATTTGATGATAGAGTGTGAGGGATTTTGTGGCCCGGTTGAGGATGATGGTTTGCACCGTAGGCTCATCGAAGCCCGTGGTGAGGATGCTCACGGAGCTGAGGATGGCGTCGGGTTTTTCTTTGAACCAACGCAGAATTTCTTCCCGTTCTTTTTCGCTGTGGGTATTGTCGAGATGTCGAATTTCATAGCCTTCATCCAAAAACATTTGGTACACCTGCTTGGAGGTATTGATTCCGTTGTTGAAGATCAAGGTTTTGGTGCCCTTGGCCTTTTCTTCATAGGCGTAGAGGAGTTTCTCTTGCATGAAGTAATTGCCATAGAGCCGTTCCGATGAACTCACGGTGTAATCTCCATTAATCCCAATCTTGAGCGATCGCAAATTCACATCGTAGCTGTAGGTGGTTGCTTTGGCCAAGAATCCACTTTCTACCAATGTTTTGATGCTTTCCCCCACAATCAATTCATTGTAATTGTCTTTGAGAGGAAGTTTGATGTTGGAGCTGAGTGGGGTAGCGGTAACCCCAAGAATGATTTGTTTTTGGAAGAAGCCAAACAGTTTTCGGAAGGAATTATAGTGGGCTTCATCCACAATCACCAAACCAACGTCTTTCATTTCTACCTTCTCATCGTTCAAACGATTGTTCAAGGTTTCTACCATGGCCACGAAGCAAAAGTAGTCTTGTTCATCGTTCAGCTCTTTGACCTTGCTGTTGATGATTTTGTTCGTCACGCCAATGTCGGTAAGCATTTTACTCGTTTGGGCAAGCAGCTCAATGCGGTGGGTGAGGATGAGTACTTTCTTCTTGGTTTCGAGGATGTATCTCTTGGCAATTTCGCTGAAGATGACCGTTTTACCTCCACCGGTAGGCAGTTGAAAAAGCAGGTTGTAGTCTTCGGGATATTTCCGAATGCGTTCAAAAATCTGGTCAATGGCGTTGATCTGATATTCGTAGAGTTTCTTCCCCTCGTTCTGTTCCAATTGCTCGAAAATCTCCTCTGACATGCGGTCGCTGACTTTTTTTTGGTGATTGGCAAAGATACCCACAAATAAATGGGTGTCAAAATGTATGGGTGCTTGAAATGAAAAAAGTCCAAAATCCTGCTTTTTCCATTGTCATTTTCCACCTTTGTTGCATGAAAGCAAGTTTAGCTCCTTCTTGGAGAGCAGCACTAGAAGATGAACTAAATGCCCCTTACTTCGAAAGACTGGAATCGCTGGTGGAAGAGGCCTACTCCGAAGGAGAGTGTTTCCCATCAAAGTCGGAGATTTTTCGGGCTTTTGATCTCTGCGCTCTCGATGAGGTGAAGGTGGTGATTTTAGGACAAGACCCCTACATTCAAAAAGGGCAGGCCAATGGACTCGCTTTTTCTGTGCAAGAAGGAATTCCTTTTCCGCCCAGTTTACGCAACATCCATCGAGAACTGTCGGAGAGCAAAGCATTGAGCGGGAAATTCACGGGCGACTTGAGTACTTGGGCAAGACAAGGGGTTCTTTTGCTGAATGCGTGCTTAACAGTGAGGGCAGGGGAAAGCAATTCACACCAACATTTTCCTTGGGACCGGTTTACTGATGCGGTGATTCGTTTGCTGAATGAGGAAAAAAGGAGCAAGGTGTTTTTGCTGTGGGGCAGTTTTGCGCAAAAGAAGGCCAAGGAGGTGGCTGAAAAGCGACACCTCGTACTAAAGGCACCACATCCGTCTCCGCTCAGCGCTTATCGCGGTTTTTTTAGCTGCAATCATTTTAATTTGGCGAATGATTACCTTGTTCAACAAAATCAAACCCCTATCCAATGGTGAACCGTGTTCGTTTTAGTTCCATTTTCATGATCAGCCTCTTGTGTTTGATCTCTTGCCGAAAGGAAGAAGACCAAGATTTGCCTTTGATTTCTTCTCCTGAGTGGGATTTGTCCGAAGGCAGTTTCTTCGAAAACGATACGCTCTTCGTTCTTGCCAGCAGTGAGTTGCGTTTTTCTGCAGAAGTGAGCGACGATGAGGCCTTGAATCAATACCGTTTGCGTTTCACCCCGAAAACCACTTCCGAACTGCACCCCGATCAAGGAAATTATCTGGTTCAAGACATTGCTTCTTTGAATGGAACGGAGGGAGAGGTGAATTTCAATGCTCCTTTGGGCAATTTGCTGCGCGGTACTTGGGATTTTGAATTGAGTGTGGTGGATGAGTCGGGAAAACAAGCAACACCTTACACCCAAGCAGTGCAAATCTTGAATCCCAATTTGCCGCTATTGGAATTGGATAGTGTGGGCGCACAAACGTCCTTTCAAAACCTCAACTTTTCAGTGGGTGAAACGTTTACCATGAACGGAACGCTTGCTTGTGAGCTGTTTCTAGATCAAATGGAAATGACCTATTTCCAAGGAGGAAATGCGGTGAACACGAGTAACTTCTTTTTGAGCGGAAATACCTTTGAACTCGCCGATTTAGGGACATTTTCCATCCCCGCAAATGTGGACGGCGATTTCACCCTTCACCTAACTTTTTTCGCCCAAAACAATGTGGGTTTGAAGACGGTCTTGAACGGAACGGTGAACTGAGCTCAGTCCTCCAATTCATCTTCAACCATCCAAAGCGATTCCTGCATTTCGCCAGCTGCTTTTTGCTCTTTGCCGGCTTTTGCCAATTCGATTCCCGCCATTAAAATCTTCTTCGCTTCAATCAAACGCCCTTCCTCAAAGAGCCAAAGTCCAACTTGGTGGTAGGCACCGAGGTATTCAGGCTGGTCTTGAATGAGTTGTAAGCCCGCTTCAATGGCTTCCCCTTTTTTACCTTCCTTGGCCAATTCAAGAGCAAGTGCGTAGTTCAGAAAAGCGTCATTGGGCTGTTCTGTGAGCATTTCCAGGAGCAATTGTTTACGTGTTTTCATCGATTTTCCAGAAGATTATTCGTCGGTCATCCCCAGCACTCACGAGGATTTCAAGTTCATTGTTCCAAATCAGAGTATTGATGGAGTGGGTGTGGGTATGCATTTGCGGTCGGCGCGCACGATGCAACAAATCCATGCTGCTGATGTCCCACAAGGTCAAAGTTTTGTCTCTGCTGGCGCTCACCAAGTATTTGTTTTTCACCAATTGAAGGTCGTAGATGCCAAAATTATGTGCAGGGATGGCCAATACTTCATCAAAGCCGTCTTTTTTCCATAGGCGAAGATGCCCATCCTTTCCTCCTGTAATGATGATTTTCTTTTTGGGGTGATGAAGCATCGAAAACACCCCACCTTCATGGGCTTGCCATTCGTGGTGTGTATTGAAGAACACATCGTCCATTACGGTGGCCATTCCGTTGCTTTGCCCAATGAAAATTCGGCCATCTTCCAAAGCTTCGATGCATCGAATTTTCGAAGGTGACATCACGATGGTGCGGTAGAGGCTCATTTCAGGGTAGTTCCAAACTTGGAGTTTGCCTGCACCACCACCGCTCAATAAAAGTTCCTTGCCGTCTTGATTTCGCCACCGCAAAAAAGAAAACACGCCTTTTTCATGGGCTTGGAGCAATCGAAGTTCTTTGGATGCTTTCAAATCAATGAGGTGGATTCCTCCCAAGCTGTTCCCTAGGAGAAGCAAGCCGGCTTCTCGATGGTGCTCAATGGCAAAACAGGGCTGTTCTAAGCGAACACTGAATGGACTCGCAGTCATGGTTTTGAGGTCCCATTCAGCCAAAAACCGATCTCCGGAGCAGGTGAAAATGCTGTTCTGGGATTTGCCTAAACTGGTGTCGTAAATCGGACCCGTGTGTCCTTTCGTTTCGCCTATTTTGATGAATTTACTCACGCATCAAAGATACGTTGTGAAATCGAATTGAGGGGTGTAACTTAGCATTACTATGAACAAGATTTTTGCCGCTGCTGCCGTCCTTATTGTGATTCTCTACATCATCAACCGTGTGAAATTACGGAAGGGAGAGTAAGAGGCTTACGTCCCAGTTTTTGTAGTTTTGCGCAACAATTCTAAGCGCATGTCAAAACCCTCCATATTGAAAGGCACTCGTGACTTTGGTCCAGAAGTCATGGTGAAACGAAATTACATTTTCAACACCATCCGCAGCACTTTCGAGCGATTTGGTTTCCTTCCAATTGAAACGCCCGCCATGGAGCGTATCGAAACCCTCACGGGGAAATACGGTGAAGAAGGAGATCAGTTGATTTTTAAGATTTTGAACAATGGCGATTTCTTGTCGAAAGCCGATCATGAAGCAATGGCGGCTGGCGATTCGAAAAAGGCCAGCTTCAGCATTTCAAAAAAGGCCCTGCGTTACGACTTAACGGTGCCTTTCGCTCGTTTTGTGGTGATGAACCAAAGTGCTTTGAGTTTTCCTTTCAAGCGCTATCAAATTCAACCCGTTTGGAGAGGAGATCGTCCGGGAAGAGGAAGGTACCAAGAATTCTACCAATGCGATGTGGATGTTGTGGGCAGCGATAGCTTGATCAACGAGGTGGAACTGATTCAGATTTTTGACGATGTGCTGACAAATTTGTCTATTCCGAATTTCAAGATCAAACTGAACAATCGGAAAATTTTGGCGGGACTCGCAGAGAAGATTGGTGCAGGGGATAAGATGACGGACATGTGCGTGGCGATCGATAAGCTCGATAAAATTGGTGAGGAAAAGGTGAAGGAAGAACTGCAACAACGCGGATTTGATGCCGAACAGATTGAAGGTCTGGCGCCTGTTTTCGCTTTGCCCAATCGTACTTTGGAAGCATTGGAAATGATGTCCGAAACCCTCGCTGGAAATGAGCTGGGTGAGAAAGGACTGGAGGAGCTGCGTTACGTGTTGTCTCGCTGCGAGCAATTGGGTGTGGCCCAAGACAGTTTGGAGTTCGATCCACTGCTGGCTCGCGGACTAAATTATTACACGGGAGCCATTTTTGAAGTGAAGGTTGAAGGGGCCAGTGTAGGAAGCATTTGTGGAGGTGGAAGGTATGACGACCTCACCGGTATTTTTGGTCTGCCCAATGTTTCAGGCGTAGGAATTTCGTTTGGTGCAGATCGGATTTATGATGTTTTGGAAGAATTGAATCTCTTTCCTGCCAGCACCAAGGGAACCGTTAAGCTCTTGTTTGTGAATTTTGGAGAAGAAGAAGCACTGTACTGCATGAAGCTGTTGAAGGAGTTGAGAGGAAAAGGTTTGCGCGCCGAGATTTACCCTAGTGCTGCCAAGATGGCCAAGCAAATGAAATACGCCAACGACAAAGGCATCCCGTATGTGGCCGTTGTGGGTTCTCGAGAAATGGAAACGGGAATGATTGCGGTAAAGAACATGGAAACGGGCGAACAAACATCGGTGGAACGCACCGAACTTTTGGAGTTTTTGGCTTAAGTCCCATGTGCTTAACATAAGAAAGTCAAAAAGTTGCTATCTTTGTCCCAGAGCAGGGGACTAAGCGTTTCCAAACTCAAAGACTTTGCTACCGTCACAACAGTGACATACTAATTTAAAACATGGATGAGCCCTTTCTTATGATGGGGCTTTTTCATTGGTGCTGGGCGGAGGAATCCCAAAGGGCGAAAACTATTTTGAGTGCAACAATTCTTCTACCGCCGTTTGAGGATCGAGGTGTCCTTCTTTTACTTTTAATTTCAGTTGGTTCAAAGCAAGTAAGCTCTCGGGATTGGAGAGGAAATCGAGTAAAATGGCTTCTTTGAGCAGGCTGTCAAACCAGCCGAGGTTTTGGGCTTTGCGCAGTTTTCCCAAATAACCACTTTCGGTAAGTTGGGAGAAGTATTGATTGATGTTCGCTTGCACTTCATCCAAGCCGGTTCCTTCATAGGCTGAGGTTAAGAAAACCTTTGTATGCCAATCGCTTTCAGCAGGGGGGAAGAGGTGGAGCGCGTTGCTGTATTCGGCCTTGGCGCGCTTGGAGGCCAATTCATTTCCGCTATCAACCTTTGTGATGGCAATACCGTCTGCCATTTCCATGATGCCCCGTTTGATGCCTTGAAGTTCATCACCAGCGCCTGCCAGCATCAAAAGAAGGAAGTAATCGACCATGGAACGAACGGCTATTTCAGACTGACCCACGCCCACGGTTTCAATCAAGACGACATCGTATCCTGCCGCTTCACAAAGTAGCATGGCTTCTCGTGTGCGGGCTGCCACACCGCCAAGCGCATCGTTGGCCGGACTCGGTCGGATGAATGCAGCAGGGTGGTTCGAGAGTTGTTCCATTCTGGTTTTATCACCAAGAATGCTGCCTTTGCTTCGTTGGCTGCTGGGATCAATGGCCAATACGGCTACTCGAAGTCCAGAAGCGATCAATTGAAGACCAAAGGTTTCGATGAAGGTGCTTTTGCCCACGCCAGGAACCCCCGTGATGCCAATGCGCTGGGCTTTTCCTGTTTTGGGTAGGAGGGATTGAATCAATTTTCGGCTCAAAGCCCGATCGTCTGGAGCACTGCTTTCACACAAGGTAATTGCCGTGGCCAAAGCACTCCTGTCTCCTTCCAACAAGGATTTCTCGATGGACGCGATGTCTCTCCTCGCTTTGAAACGGGCTTGTAGTCGCTCTTGAGCTAATGCTTTGGCTTTTTTGCTTTGATTCATCCTAAAGCGAAGATACTACAAGGAATTGAGAAGTTTTTAGAAGTCCATTCTGCGCTCTTTCGTGGCGAGAATTTCGGTGAGTGTTCGGACGGTAATGGGCTTGCAAATGAAACCAAAGACTGCATCAAAACCGAAGGCTTTTTCCCGATCTCTTAGGTCCAATGACGAGGTAATCATGAAGATCTTGGTGTGCTTTGTTTTTTCTTTCGGAAGCGCTTCAAAGGTTTCGAGAAACTCAAAGCCATTGATCTCGGGCATGTTGATGTCGAGAAAAATATAGTCGGCCAGCTCATCGTCAGATTGAACGGCTGTTTTGAGGAATTCTAAAGCATGCAGACTCGATTTGAATTCCATCACCTCAGCATCTTTGTTGTGGTGCTTGATGGTGGTGGAATGCACTAAATTCATGGTGCTATCATCGTCAACTAAAATAAATTTATTCATGCTTTAACGCTTTGTGGGGATGAACAATGGTAAAGGTGCTTCCTTTGCCCCATTCAGCCGCTACTTTTATCTTTCCTCCAAATTTTTCAATGATCTCCCGGCAAAGGTACAAACCTAATCCGGTTCCAATGCTTTCGCTGGTGCCCCGATAAAACATGTCGAACACTTTCTCGATGCTCTGCTGGCTTATTCCTTGTCCGTTATCAGCTACTTCAATAATGGTGGCCTCCTCGGTGTGGTGCACTTTTACCCGAACAAAAGCATCGGGGATGTCTCGGCGGTACTTCACTGCATTGCCGATGATGTTTTTCAACAATACGTTCATTCGGGTCTCATCGCTGATGATTTCCGGACTCCCTTCCACTTCCAAATTCAGCGCAATGCCCTCCGGTGCGGAGAACTTGAGGTCGGTGAAAATAGTGCTTACCATTTGGGCGAGATCGATGGGCTTGAGGTTGAGATCCAGTCGGGCGTTTCTCGAATAATCCAAAATTTCCTGAATGGTGTTGTCCAAACGCAAGACACTGTCTTCTGCCAAACGCAGGTAGTTTTCCACATTGGGCTCCACGGTGGTGGTTTGAAAAATAAGGTGGATGAGTCCTTTGATGGCGAGCAGGGGAGATCTTAAATCGTGGGATACGCTGTAAACGAAGTTGTCCAATTCTTCGTTGATTTTTTTGAGTTCCTTGTTTTTGGTGATGACCGAATTTTGAATTTCCTTGAGCTGGGTGATGTTGACTCCTGAAATGACAAGATATTCCAACTCTTTGGCTTCGTTCACGTGGGGCAGGATGTTCCTCAACACGAATTTATCTTTCCCATACTTATCCACGAGCTGCTCTTCCATCTGAACGAGCGTTCTTTCTTTGCTCGCTTCTTTGATTTTTTTCAAGAAGTCAGGTCGGTCTGACAATACTTCTTCGAGTGATTTGCCTTCGCTGTTTTTCCAACTGGCTTCTTCTTCTTCGAGCAGTCGGTTGTAGAAAACCACCTCTAAATCCGGACTCAAAACGGCAATCTTCGCTGGGGAGTTGTTCAATACATTCTCATAAAATTGCTTGAGGGTGTCCAACTCATTCACATAGGAGTCTCGCTCTTCCAATGCCTTTTCCAAGCTTTTGGTTAGTTGCTTTTCTGAAGTAATGTCGAGAATAATGTGGATGAAGCCGCTCAATTCTTTTTCTTGGTTGAAGACCTTACCGCTGCTCACCAGGAGAAAAAGGGATTCGTTAGATTCATTTTCCAGTTCTACTTCAAAAACAGCATCGTCAATTCGGCGGTAGGAGAGCAGTTGGCCATTTTCGATCTTGTCTTGGAGTTCATTTTCGGGATGTAAACCAAGCGCGAGCAATTCGGGGTGTTGAATTCCAGTTTTCTCGAAGAAAGCGGTGTTCTTGAAAACCAAATCATTGTTGAGGTTGGTCTCCAACAAGCCGAGGTTCATGTTTTCAATGAGCTTTCGATACTTCTCCTCACTTGCGATGAGCTTTTCTTGGGCTTGTTTGGTTTCGGTGATGTCAATGGAAGAACCGATGAGTCGGAGAATCTCGCCATCGTCATCCAGCTCAGCGATGGTCAAGGTCTTGAGTGTCCTCCATTCCCCATCGTCCCTACGTCGAATGCGGTATTCCAATTCTACCGTTTCGATTTCTTTGGCGTAAAGTCGTTCCTGACTCTTCAGCACTTCTTCTATATCATCTGGATGAATGGAAGCCCGCCAAAACCCAACGAGATCGTGTCTGATTTCTTCCTTCTTTGCCCCATATTGTTCGAGCAAAATGTCGTTCCAAACGATCGTATTGTCTGTAAATTCCAGTTCCCAGATGCCGATTTGAGATTTTTGAGCGATTTTTTCAAAGCGGGAGTTGATGCGCAATATTTCCTCCTTAGCTTTGATTTCGTTGGTGATGTCTTTTTGAAGCGAAATGAAATTGATGAGTTCATCTTGCTCATTAAAAACAGGGGTAATCTCAATTTGATTGTAGTACTTCCTTCCAGACTTGTGGTAATTTAACAAGGTGAGTTCAACATTTTCTCTTTTCCACAAGGCTTTGGACAAGATGTCTTTGGACGCTTCATCGGTTTCAGCGCCGTGAAGGAATTCTTTTGGTTTTAAGCCCACAATTTCGTCCAACTCGTAGCCAGAGGACGCTAGGAAGGAATCATTCACCCATTCGATCTTTCCTTCTTTATCAGCGATGATCACCCCATTTTTTGTTCGTGTGGCGATGAGGGAGAGTTTCTTCAGTTCGATTTCTGAAGCCGAAATGGTGGCAATTTGTTCTTGTATTTGCTCTGACTTCTTTTTGTTGCTGAGAATGGATTGAACTTGCTGACCAAATACCTTGAATATCGCATCGTGTCGCGGATCGATGGATTTATACAGTGGTAGGTTTTTAAGCGAAATCAAACCCATAATCACCAAACAACTCCCCGTTTCAACGTCGGTATAACGGAAGAAAATGGCGCGATCGAATTTCGACAGTGCTTTGAGTTCTTTGCGCTGATGCAAACCATGGGTAATGAGTCCAACACCTTGCGTCGATGCCGTGATGTGCTCGATGTCGTGAAAGAGGTCTTGGCGTTCTTCCGACTTGATTTCAATCCCGTCTTGGTAAAGCAATGCTTTTTCTTTTCCAAGCGTGTGCTGTTCCAAAACGAAGGCCGTTTCGATTTCAAAGACATCTACGACGGCTTCTGAACAAAGGGCAAGGAGGGACTGGGAGTCCGGACAATTCAAGGCCGCGGTGTTGAAGTCGCTCATCCGTTTATACAATACCAATTCTTGGTCGAGTTGGTCGCGAGCATAAATGAGCTCTTGTTCCGTACGCGAAAAACGGGTTACTCTCAGTTGCAGTTTCCTGTAATCTTCGAGCAAAGAATTAAAGTCGGGCTGGTCAAGCAAAATGGGAAAGGATATTCGTTTATCGGTAAATCACGTACAGGGCGGTGGTGTAATTGTGGTATTCATTCTTGCCCGCCAATCGAGCAAATTCACCAAAACCATACATTCCAAGCCAAGGAGGACATTTTCCATTGTTATAAAAAGGAAACTGCATTTTCCCTACCAGTTCTTCTTTGATAATCCTGTTGAAGAGGAAGCGGCCACGTGCTAAGCAGTCGGCATGGAAGATGGCTACGGGCTTTGCATCACCCATACGATCAATCATGTTTTCCACCATTCGATCCATCTCGGAGAAGATGAGGTCTTCATCGCGGGTGGTGAGCCAGAGTTTGGTGCCCTCAGGAATGTGGCAAGCGTAATGCATGTCGTTTCCGTCTTTGGTGGTCACAACACGTAGAATGTGCTTGTTCCCATATTCTTCGGCCAATTCAGGACTCAATTCTTCTCCCAAAGCACCAATGGGGATGGTATCTCCACAATCAGAACTGGGTTCTAAACCTAATCGGCCAGTATATTCTTCCCAAGCCGGTTTTCCGTTCAATTCTTGGATGGTATTCCCCTTGGATTTCGTTACAATCAGCGGTTCTCCCACAGCCACAAAACCGTGGGTAGCCTGGGTTTCAATTTTCAAGCTAGGATCAGAAAAACCGAGAGCAAAAGCGCCGTGTTCATAGACGGTTTGATCCACTGCTTGGTAGCTAATGTAGCCCTTCATGTTGTCGGCTGAAGTTGCTCCAAAGATGGTCACATCTTCTCCTAATACCTCTTCAAATGCACGGATGCACTGGTCGTTAGCAATGTCAATTCCCGAAGCGAGGAAGTACACCATGTTGATTTGGTCCGACTGAGCCTTCAATGACTCAGCCATCTTCAGCGCTTCATTGTAGGCTGTTTCTCCCGAAATGCTTGAAGTACTCGCAATGTGAAACTCTTTTCCCTTGACCGCCATGATGCCAATGTCCTTCATCGACTCACTCACACCTTCTCGTCCAACAATACCACAGCACGAAGACGCCAATACACGCGCATTGGGAGCCATGGCTTTGGTTTGATCAACAAGTTCTTGAAAGTTGTGGCCAATAGAGGCATTGATCACCACAAGGTCTGCACGATCATAATCATCGCCCAAAGCGATTTCCATGCATTCCATAATGGCGCGTTTTGAATTCACAATGCGCGCGCTGGCAGAATAGAATTCCAACATAGTTTTTGAATTTTAGAGGTTAGCAGATTCAAAACTACGGAATACCAAATGATGTTTTGTAAGAATTTGGCTGATAAAAGCGATGGCTGTTTTACTGGAGG
>CAZYPV010000011.1:0-4192 GCA_964649515.1 uncultured Comamonadaceae bacterium
CCTCAACCGGCGAAGCCATTCAACCAAATCCCGATTCAAAGCAACAAATATGCACATCACTTCAAAGCCAATTTTAGGGTTAAAGGAATACGGACAATCATTAAATACAATTCGTTCTCACCGATTTTTTCCCACTCTCCTGTGCTTAATGTATCTTCGACGCATGCCAAAGGTATTGAGAATTGTTAACCGATTTAATTTGGGTGGCCCCACGTACAACGCGGCTTATTTAACCGCAGGACTCTCTCCCGAGTTCGAAACCATGCTGATTGGAGGCGTGCACGAGGAGGGCGAAATATCGAGTACCTATATTAATGAGCAATTGGGCATCTCTTACCGCACTTTGCCCCTGCTGAAAAGAAGTTTGAACTGGAAACAAGATCGGGCTGCTTATCGGGAGATTCGGGAAATCATTCGGGAATTTCAACCCGACATCGTGCATACCCACGCCAGCAAAGCGGGAGCTTTAGGAAGGAGGGCGGCATTTAAAGAAGGAGTGCCTGTGGTGGTGCATACTTTTCACGGACACGTCTTCGAGCATTACTTCGGCAAGGCAAAAACCCACTTTTATAAAACGGTGGAGCGTCGGCTCGCCCAAAAGTCATCCGCCATCATTGCCATCAGCCCAAAACAAAAGGAAGAACTCTGTTCGAAGCACAAAATCGCATCGCCCAACAAAACCCACATTGTTCCGCTCGGCTTTGATTTGCATCGCTTCACTACCGATAAAGAAGAAAAACGAAAAACCTTTCGCGCGCAATTTGAGATCAGCGAGGAGCACGTCGCCATTGGCATCATCGGGAGGTTCGCCCCAATTAAAAATCACCGACTCTTTATCGAAGCTTTTTCCAAAATGGAGGCATCGAATAAAGTAGCGGTATTTATTGGAGATGGTGAAGAGCGAAGCAACATTGAGCACTGGCTTCACGAATACGGTGTTTCGCCCGAGCAGGTGCGCATGTGTTCATGGATCACCAACGTTGATTGGGCCTTGGCCGGTTTGGACATCGTAGCTTTGAGTTCATTGAACGAAGGCACCCCGGTGAGTCTCATTGAAGCCCAAGCCGCTGGCGTGCCCGTGGTGAGCACCGATGTTGGGGGAGTTCGGGATGTGATTGACCATCAGAAAAGTGGCTTCATTGTGAGCCAAGACCCCAACGATTTCGCCTTCGCCCTGCAAAAACTTGTAACCTCCCCTGCCCTTCGCCGTAAAATGGGAGACCATGGAACAAGCTTGGCATTTGAGCGCTTCACAAAGGAACGCCTCATTGCAGATGTGAGGGAACTTTACCTCCGCTTGCTTTCATCGGTGTAAACCAATGGGCATGAAAAATTTACTACTCGTTTTAAGCATCTTCATCACCACATCCTTGTTTGCCCGTTCGGCCGACGGTCTTCCCGAAAGCATCTCCGAATTGGACACCAACAAGAACGCCAGAATTGATGCCGAGGAAGTACAATTTGCCATTGAGGCCCATGTTTTTGGTGATCCTCGTTTTGACGAAAAGCGCATTGACGATATCATTGAGTACTATTTTGCTCAGTTTGATTCGAAGAACGACGAAAATTAAACCCGCCCTCTTTTCGTCCTTTTCCACATTTTTGTGTTTAGAATTCCAAAGTTGCTCCTTCGAGAGGGTGATTCCTTGACATAGCTTTGCTTTAATCCCAACCGCGTGTTGGCTTAACTGCAAAATGCTATGTCTAAACTGTTATTTGGAATACTTGGATTCACCCTCATGTTGTTCTTCGTGGCCGATGGTGTCATTATTGAAGACAACACTCCAAGTTCCATGTCACCCGGTTCTTCAGCCAACATCACCATCACCATCAACAAAGGGAGCGTAGAAGATTTCGCCAAACTCGAAATTGAGTTGCCCGAAGGGATGAGCGCCACTCCGATTCAAACCAATGGTGCATCGTTCAGCTTCAAAGATCAAAAGGCAAAATTCATTTGGATGGCCTTGCCTTCGGAGCAAGAATTTGAAGTAAGTTACAAACTCAGTGCAGCCTCTAACGCGAGCGGAAATAAAATCGTGAAGGGCACTTTTTCTTACATCAAGTCCAACCAACGAGTGGATTACGAATTGCAATCGAAGGTTATTCGTATTGGTGAAGAAAGCATGGCCAACAACAACGAAGAAACCAACGAAACCACTGCTTCTACCCCATCAACTTCCTCAAACACCGCCAGTGATTTGAGCGCTTATGGTGGAAATGGAATGCGTTGTATTCGAAGCATCATGGGCACGAGCGAGCAGGAGTACATCGTTACCCTCACTGTGTTGGAAAATGAATTGGAAAACTTTGCCAAGATTCAAGAAAACATCCCTGCAGGTTTTGTGGTGAGTGAAGAAGATAGCGATGGAGCGGTGGTAACGATTAGCGATCGCGGCATTAAATACGTTTGGTTTGAAGCCCCGCAGATGGAATCCTTCTCAGTGAGCTATCGTTTGACCAGTTCTTCTGCCATGAGTCCGAACATCTCTGGCGTGTTCTCTTACGTTGAAAACAACGCACCAAAAGAAGTGAACGTGGTGAAGGGTCCGATCGAAAGCCAAGACGGTCTGGTTGCCATCAGCGAACCTGAACCATTAGAAACCACGGAAGCAGTGAGCACTCCAGAAGCTTCGGAAACAGTGGATTCTGGTGATACTAAAACAGCAGTTCCTGCAGTAAGCACCGAAACTGCGGGAGAAGCCATGGCTGAGAATCAAGTAGAAGAAGCTGCACAAAGTACATCTCAAGAAAGCAAACCCTCGAAGGTAGAAGAAACGCTCAGCGCTGATGCTGAAGAAGAAATCAAAGAAGTGAAACGCGCCGTAACGAGCATCCCCGAACCCGAAACTGGGGTGAGCTACCGCGTTCAAATTGCCGCTTCGCACCAAGTAGTTGGTCAGAACTACTTTGCCAAGAAGCATGGGTTTACCCGCAACGTGAACATTGAAAACCATGAAGGTTGGGTGAAATACACCACCGGAGCGCACAATGTTTACAAATCTGCCAGAGATGATCGCAACCAGATTCGCGACAACTTCTCTTTCCGTGGTCCGTTTGTTACGGCCTACAACGATGGTGTTCGCATCACGGTTCAAGAAGCCTTGATGATCACCAAGCAACAGTGGTATAAATAGTCGGCTAACGAGTACGACACACATATACAAGTAGTAATTTTGGTTAATTATAGTAGAATTTGTTTAGGTAAAACTGCCCTCCGCAAACGTGCGGAGGGCTTCTGCTTTTTGGACGAAAAATGAATTGGAATCAAGCCTTAAAATCATATCAGCAGTACTTGCTTTTGGAGCGCTCCTTGGCGAGTCCGTCCATTGAAGCTTACAGCAGCGATGTGAGCAAGCTGATGCACTTCGCCCAAGATGAACTGAAGATCTCCTCCCCCATCAACATCACTTCTCGTCATTTTCAAAATTTTCTCGCCCACTTGTTCGACTTGGGCTTATCTGCACACACCCAAGGGAGAATAATCAGTGGCAACAAAGGGTTTTTCCAATTTTTGATGATCGAGAAAGTCATCACCAGCAACCCTTTAGAACACATCGAAGGTCCGCGTTTGGGCAGAAAGCTTCCCGACACCCTCAGCATTGAAGAAATTGGGCGCATTATCGACGCTGTAGACCGCAGCAAAACGCACGGCGCCCGCAATGTCGCCATCCTCGAATCGCTCTACGGCTGTGGTTTAAGGGTGAGTGAGCTCTGCAATTTGGAGTTATCCGGTCTGCATTTCAAAGACGGTTTTATTCGCGTGCTCGGAAAAGGAAATAAAGAACGGCTCGTGCCCGCAGGAGGAGCCATGGTGCGCGCCGTGGAGCATTATCTAAGTGAAGAACGAGGAAGAAATGGCATTGAAGACGGATCTGAGAACCACGTTTTCCTCAACCATCGCGGGAAGTACATGAGCAGGGTAGCCATCTTCAACATCGTCAAAGAAACCTGCATCTTCGCTGGCATCCGAAAGAAAGTGAGTCCGCACACCTTCCGCCACAGCTTCGCCACCCACATGGTAGAAGCCGGAGCCGATTTACGCGCCGTACAAGACATGCTGGGCCACGAAAGCATCACCACCACCGAAATCTACACCCACCTCGATCGCTCCTTCCTGAAAAAAGAATTTGGCAAATACCACCCCCGAGGAAGAAAATAAGTTAAAAAGCCTCCCCCTTTGGTCTCCCCTCAA
>CAZYPV010000011.1:4292-15006 GCA_964649515.1 uncultured Comamonadaceae bacterium
GTACTTGAGCGCAGTCGAATGAAAGGTACTTGAGCGCAGTCGAATGAAAGGTACTTGAGCGCAGTCGAAAGTTTTCTATCCCACCCACAATCCCTAAATTCGCACCAAATTCAACATCAACTATGAGCCAAGAAGTAAGAAACCTCGAACCAAGAGCATTGTGGAATCATTTTGCCGACCTGAATGCGGTACCTCGCCCTTCGAAAAAAGAGGAGCGCGTAATTCAATTCATGGTTGATTTTGGAAAATCCTTGGGATTGCCCACGGAGGTTGATCACATTGGGAACGTCATCATCAAAAAACCTGCAAGCCCAGGCTATGAAGATCGCACTCCCATTGTTATGCAATCGCACTTGGACATGGTTCACCAAAAAAACAACGCCACTGAATTTGATTTCGATACGGAAGGCATTCGAATGCTTGTGGATGGAGATTGGGTAAAGGCAGATGGCACTACCTTGGGTGCTGATAACGGCATTGGAGTGGCCACCATTATGGCTGTTTTGGCTTCACCAGACATCGAACACCCGGCCATCGATGCGCTCTTTACCATCGACGAAGAAACCGGGATGACTGGTGCTTTGGAGCTTCAAGGTGGAATGATCTCTGGGAAAATCTTGCTCAATTTGGATACCGAAGACGACAACGAACTCACCATAGGCTGTGCTGGTGGCGTAGATGTTACCGCTCACGGATCGTATGATGAAGAAGCACTGGACGGTGATTTTATTGGGATGGAAGTGAAAGTGATGGGCTTGTCGGGCGGACACTCTGGAATGGACATTATTAAAGGACTTGGTAACGCAAACAAACTGCTTACCCGAATTCTCTACAAAAGCTACGAGCAATTTGGTTTGCGCATTGCCAAAATTGAAGGAGGTGGGTTGAGAAATGCCATTCCGAGAGAGGCCGAGGCCATCGTAGCACTCCCTAGCAATCAAGATGAAGCCTTCTTAGCACATTTGGAGGACTTCAGTTTGACGCTGGCTGAAGAATTGGGCACCACGGATCCCGATTTTAAGCTGAAAGTAACGAAAACGGATACTCCAAGTACCGTAATGAACGAAGACGATCAAGACCTCTTGTTGGCGGCCCTCTATGCTTGTCCTAACGGAATTCACCGCATGAGTCCGGACATTGAAGGCTTGGTTCAAACCTCCAACAACGTAGCGCGGGTGGAGGTGATGGACGGTAATTTCAAAGTACTGTGCCTCACTAGAAGCTCGTCGGAATCGGAAAAAGCCGATCAAGCCCAGTGCATTGAAGCGGCATTTATGGCTTCAGGAGCGGTTGTTGAACTGAGCGGAGATTACCCAGGGTGGCAACCGCGCCCAGGTTCCCCAGTGGTTTCCATGATGAATGACCTTTACCTCGAACTCTTCAAAGAGCAGCCCCATGTGATGGCGTGTCATGCTGGTTTGGAATGCGGGATTTTAGGTACAAATTACCCAGAAATGGACATGGTTTCTTTTGGGCCAAACATCCGTGGAGCGCACTCTCCCGACGAAAGAGTGCAAATTTCTTCCGTCCAAAAATTCTGGTCCTACCTATTGGAAGCACTAAAACGAATAAATTAATTGTACCTTCGGGCAAAGCTTCTGGCTGAAGAAACTTCCAACTTTGAACGACGCTTAAACCTGATATTTTGATTGATCACCTGCTAACGTCCATGGATTGCGACGAAAAGTCTGTCCTCCTAAAACGGATTCTCGATGAGTCCAGCACCCTATTTATTCTTCTTGATGCTGAGCGCAAATTAAACTTCGCGAGTAAAGGCTTCTTAAACCTCTTGGGTGCAAGAAAAGCAGAGGTTCACATGCGAAAGTTCCCAGAAGAATTCCCGGAACTCACTGCCGAAGAAATGGCGCTGCTTAGGGCCAATTTGGACAAGGTGGATGAAAACGGAGAAACATCTGCAACTCAGTTGTTCAAAAGAGATCGAGGCGAAATCACCCTGCAGTATTTCATGAAGAAAATAGCCCTCGAAGATCGAGGCGATCACTACATCATCGAAGCTCAAGATAAGAGTTGGTCGCTTTTGAGAAATCGACTCTTGATGAAAAAAACCATCGCCTTGGAGGAAGATAAAAATCACCTTCAAGAGTTCACCCACATCGTTTCCCACAACAGCAGGAACCCCGTGAACAATTTAAAAAGCTTGGTAGACCTCTACTCCAATCAACATTTGAGCACCGATGAGTTTTTGTCGCTTTCGGGCTCTGTGATCAACAGTTTGGAGCTCACCCTCAACAACCTCAGCGATATTTTGCGGCATCAGGCAGGAGCGCAAATTCGAAGGTCAGAAGTGAGTCTGCAAAGCGTTTGTGAGCACGTGATCAAGCAGTTCTCATTTGATGTTGTTCGCCTCGGAGCTAAAGTGACCTACGATTGCAAAGACCTCAAAGTCAACTTCCCACTGGTGTACATTGAAAGCATTTTTTCCAACATGATTTCGAATGCCATCAAGTACAAAAAACCCCATGTTCCCCTGGAGCTGAGCATCAAAGCAGAAAAGAAAGGAAGTACAATTGAACTGGAGTTTACCGACAACGGCATTGGCATTGACATGAAAACCTTTGGTGCAGACCTTTTCAAACCCTACACCACTGAAACAGCGAGCAATCGTCGTGGAGGTTTGGGCTTGAGCATTTTAGCACAGCACCTTGAAAAGCATGGAGATGAAATACAAGTGGAAAGTGAACCCGGCGTAGGCACGAGCTTTCGTTTCATCTTCAAGAACGACTCTGTGATCTGAGTATCCTTGCCTTCATCGCAGCACCAGGAGCCTTCTTTGAAAAGAAATGCGCTCATCGTCAGAAATAACAGCAAGCACATACATTCCCTCGGGAAGCGCGCTCACGTCGAAACTCCATTCATCCAAATTTCCCTGCAAATCGAAAACACTTTGCCCTTGAAGGTTCCTTAAAATGAGACGAACATTCTTGCTGGAAGGGTTGCTGAAACGCACTTGCACCATTTTTTGAGCAGGATTGGGGTAAACCTTCACCCCATCGTCCAAGGCAACAAATTGAAACGCCACGCTGCTCGATCTGCCCTGACTCCCCAAAACCAAGCGATAGTAGCTCATTTCTCCCTCGATTGGTGCTTCATCACTGAGGGAATAGTACTCCGTAAACTCACTGCCTCCGCACACACCACTAATGGCACCAACCGTTTCAAAAACAAGGTCTTCCCCCGCCCTTTCCCATTCCACGCCATTACAACTCGCCCCACCTAAAATGCCAAAAGTGAGCTGCACGGTATTGTCTACCTGCACCAAAACAAAGGAAGCTAAAATGGGATGTTGCGCCTTGGTTTGACCCGCAAAGAAGCAGGAAACCACACCACAAAAAAGACCCAAGAGCATTGACCTTAGCATACATCAAATTTAGGGCATAAAGACTTTGCGAACATCGCTAAATCCTCACGGTGGATAAATAACGTTAAGGAACGTGAGTTGCGTACCATAGAATCCTAATTTTGTTGTAAACACTTGAAAAAATGGAGAAACCAACAATTCTCGTTGTGAATGACGATGGGATCTTTGCCAAAGGAATAAAGAGTCTGGTTGAAGTTATGGTTGAAATCGGTAAAGTCATCATCGTAGCCCCTGACTCCCCGCAATCGGGAATGGGTCATGCCGTTACCATTCACCATCCACTTCGCATGAGAAAAGAACGCTTCCCCGTGCCTGGAGTTGAAGCTTACAGCACCTCTGGAACACCCGTAGATTGTGTTAAACTGGCCATTCACGAAGTCTTGAAAGGCAAGCCCGACTTGTTGGTTTCGGGCATCAACCATGGGGCAAACCACTCCATCAATGTGATCTATTCGGGAACGATGTCTGCCGCCGTGGAAGGTGCCGTGGAGAACATCCCCAGCATCGGTTTCTCTTTGCTCGACCACAGTGCAGATGCCGATTTTGAACCCTGTAAGAACATCGTTCGGAAAGTTGCTACCCAAGTATTGAGCAACGGCATTGCCAAGCATACCTGCCTGAACGTCAACATCCCCAAACTTCCTGAAGCCTCCATTAAAGGCATTAAAGTGTGCCGACAAGCCGCTGGTTTTTGGTCTGAAGCCTTTGAAAGAAGACAAGACCCTTCCGGACACGATTATTTTTGGATGCGGGGGAAATTTGAAAATCCCGATAAAGGAGAAGACACCGATCAGTGGGCTTTGGACCACGGTTATGCCAGTCTCGTACCCGTGCAACACGACCTTACCGCACACCACGCCATGAGTGAAATCAACCAATGGGATCTTGAATGAATAAAGCAAAGTTGGATCGATTTTTCTTGGGCTTGATCTCGGGAATTTTGGGCGCATTCATTGGTTTTTTCATCTTCGGAACAGGATGGATCATTGCCAATGATCGAAGCATGGAGTATTTCGTTCAAGAAGTCTTCCTTCGTAGTGAACTATTTAAAAGCAGAATCATCTCAGTGAGCATTCTTTTTGATGTGCTCCTCTTCTTTCTCGCCATTCGAAAAGAGTGGTATCACTTCGCAAAAGGAGTGCTCGCCGTTGTTATTCTGGCAGTTCCTTTGGCCTTATATTTTTATTGATTGTGAAGCCGTATTTTATTGTAGGAGAAGCATCAGGAGACCTCCATGCATCCAATCTCGCCAAACAATTGAAACTCCAAGACCCTCAATTTGAAGCAAGAGGATGGGGAGGAGACTTGATGAGTGAAGCGGGAATTGAAGTGGTGAAACACTATCGCGACCTCGCCTTCATGGGCTTCATTGAAGTATTGATGAACCTCCGCACCATTCAAGCCAACTTTAAATTGGTGAAGGCAGACATTCTTCAGTACCGACCAGACGTACTCATTTTGGTAGATTATCCCGGCTTCAACCTGCGCATTGCTGAATGGGCGCATGAACACAAAATACCCGTTTTTTATTACATCTCTCCGCAAGTTTGGGCCTGGAAGAAAGGACGCGTTCACAAAATCAAACGCTTCGTTGATGAAATGTTCGTCATCCTCCCCTTTGAAAGCGATTTTTACCAAGAATACGACTATCCCGTTCATTTTGTAGGACACCCCTTGTTGGACGTAATCGAAGATGAAAAGCAAGACCCAAAAGCTCGAGAAGAAGGAAGAGAAGCCTTTTTAGAAAAGCACGGACTCCCCAACAAAGAGATCGTTGCCCTTCTTCCGGGATCCCGAAAACAGGAAATCAAGAGCATGCTTTCCACCATGTTGGAAGTAGCGAAAGACTTTCCCAATCATCAATTTGTGATTGCAGGAGCACCCGCGCAGGAAGCCGCATTTTACGAAAGCCTCATCCCGAAAGAATCCAAGCACATCCGCTTGATCTTTGGAGCAACCTACGAGCTCTTTCGCTACGCATCTGCAGGATTGGTGACCTCAGGAACCGCCACTTTAGAAGCCGGATTGTTTCAATTGCCACAAGCCGTATGCTACAAAGGAAGCGCCATCTCTTACCACATTGCCAAACGCATCGTGAGCATCAAATACATCTCACTCGTGAACCTCATTTTGGACAAAGAAGCCGTAAGTGAGCTCATCCAAAGCGATTTCAACAAGAAAAAAGTGGCGCAAGAATTGAAGGAACTGCTGAACAATGAAGAGCGATTGCAGCAAATGAAAAGCGATTATGAAGCCCTTCGTATGCGCTTAGGGGGCCCGGGAGCCTCAAAAAGAACCGCTCAATTAATGCTCGACCGTTGGAAAACAATGCCGTAATTTTATTCTCAGTTCAGAACACCTATGTCCGTTAAAACCTGCCTTCTTTTCCTCATCTTGTTTGCCGTCTCTACGCTTGTCCGAGCATCAGACTTCATCCAAGTGAATTTGTACAACGGTAGCTCCATTCAAAGTGCTGCTTTACGCATTCACCGGGGGAACTATGTTTTTCTGGTTGATGGAAAAGAGCAGGGTCGTCTCAACGGTGGAAACAGCTTACAACTGAGAGCCGAGCAAGGTAAAGTGGTGTACACCATCAATGGAAAACGAGCTACTGCAAGCGGTGTAGCGCTACAAGCTCAAGGACATGAAGAAGAATTTCTCCTTCGTCCGGCCAAGCAAAGCCTCAAAGAACACAAATACCAAGATCACCTCATTGTAAAAGCCAGGGGAAATGCGCTTGTTTTAGTAAATGAAGTACAACTGGATAAATACGTAGCTGGGGTGGTTGAAGCAGAAGCTGGGGCAAAGCATACCCATGAATACTACAAAGTTCAAAGCATCATCAGTCGAACCTACGCCTTGGCCAACTTAGATCGTCATGCCGCGCAAGGTTATCACCTCTGCGATCAAGTTCATTGCCAAGTATATCACGGAAAAGCACGCTTTAACGACAGCATTCCCTTGGCCACTAAAGCCACAGAAGATCTTGTTTTGGTGGATCAAGACATCGAACTCATCACCGCCGCCTTCAGTTCGAACTGCGGAGGAAAAACCCTCAATGCAGAAGATGTTTGGAGCCAATCGAGATCGTACTTGGTTTCTGTGCCCGACACCTTTTGTCTCGTGATGCCGAATAGTCATTGGGAAAAAAGAATCCCAAAAGTCCAATGGTACGGCTTCTTGAAGGAGCGTAAATTTCCTTTGGAAGACACCACCAGAAACGAAGCCAACTTTTACTTTCCCAGTGAGAAAAACCGGTATTTTTCAGACACCACTTTCAGCATCAAATCGAGCGACGTTCGGAGTAAATTCAAGTTGCGCAGTTCTTTTTTTACCGTGCAAGATGAAGGAGAAGAGATGTACCTCATCGGACGAGGATTTGGTCATGGCGTTGGCCTCTGTCAAGAAGGAGCCATTCGAATGGCCGCTCTGGGCAGAACGTATCGCGATATCCTGCATTATTATTATACCGACGTCCACTTGATCGACCGTAAAAACATTGACTTCTTTCGCTCGGAAATCGAACGTTAACACCTTTTTAGACAAGCTGTACCGCTCTTTTGGAAAGCTCATTGTATTTTAGCTCTTCACTTAATTCAGGCAAAACACCAGCATGAAACCAGCTTTTTACTACTTCCTTGTCGCACTATTTTCAAGCGTGAACGTCTTGGCACAAACCAAAGCCAGCATCCAAATTACACGCAACATCAATGGTAAGACTGAAGTTATCACCAAGGAAATTGACCTCCAAGACGGCTTATCGATAGAAGAAATCATGAGCGAAATGGAGCTCCTTCAAAACGATTATCCCCACCAAGATCAGCAACACATTGAAATCGAAATCGATCGAGAAATGAATGTGGAAAGCCGGATATATCTTGGCTTGGAATTGGGCAGAGCAGAAAACCCCAATACTGGTGATATTGAATGTGTGGTGCGGAAAGTCATGTTCGAATCTCCTGCTGAAGCCGCCGGTTTTATGATTGGAGACGTGATTGTGAAAGTATCTGGAAAGCGGATTGAAGATGCAGATGATTTTATTCAGGCAGTGAACGAATTTTCGCCAAACGACCTCATCCCCATTGAGGTTTACCGCAATCATAGCACCTTCCACGAACTTTGGGTGAAGGCAGAAGCAGCCCCTGTGAACGACTTCAACTGCTTCTTTGAATTGGAGCGCTTTAATTTCGACACTTTAAGTCATTTCTTTGATTTTGATCAGTTTTTCGGACAAGGAATGCCCTTTGGTGATGAGCAAATGTGGGGAGAAGAAGATCAAAGCACCCCTTTCCTCGGAGTTTCACCCCATGCTGAAGAAGCCTTGAAAGGAGTTCGCATCGGTGAAGTGATTGCTGAAAGTACCGCCGAAGAAATTGGGTTGAAGAAAGGCGACATCCTTTTGGAAATCAACAAGGAGAAGATCAATTCTTTTGATGAACTTTCGACTAAAATCAAGGCCATGGAAGTGGGCGATGCCTTAAAGATCAAGGTGCAGCGCGATGGCGATAAATTGAACTTGGAAGGGGTGATTGGAACAAAACCCAAGATGAAATTTGGCAACAACTTTGTTTTCCCTGGTTTTGAAGGTTTGAACGAAAATGGAGAATGGTTTTTTGACTTCGAGTTCGATGGTATGCCCGAAGACGCGTTCTCTTCCATGAACTTTGACACGAAAGGCGAACTCTACATTGATGCGCTAGAAGAAGCCGACTTGAACAGCATCAACCCGAAAAGAAAAAGCAAAGAAGCCCTTTCGCTAGACAACTCACTCAAGCCCAAAACCCTTTCCCTGTTTCCAATGGGAGAAATATTGGAGATCAACTTCAGTTTGGAAAACGATGAGCCCGCACAACTCTTGATTGTGAACGAAGAAGGAAAAACGGTGGCAGAGTATTTTTTGAGTAGCCCCACGGAGATCATCCAAGAGCAGATCGACTTTGGTACTTTGAACGGATCGCTATTCTACCTTCAAATCAAACAAGGCAAGGACCAATTTTGTCGTAAAATCACTTTTCAGAAATAAGCTTTGACTAAAACAATGCTGGCAAAAACTTGGCTCAAAAAGCATGCTCTCGATGGACTTCCCTTGGATGATTGATTAGGGGTGTTTTCGAATGAGCTCTTCTAAGCAATTAGCCAACGCTTTGTTGATCATTGAAATATTCTTTTGTCGAAAGGAAAGTCGTGAACGCGGTGAATTTTGATCTTTTTGAAGTCTTGATGGTAGGGATTGATCAAAAAATTAAAGTCTCCATGAACCACGGCAGAAGGCACTTTTAAGACACATGATCGCAAAGAATGGATAAACTCGTCGCCCATTTTTTGGGTCAATGTGGTGGGAGGGTAAATGTTCCAGTTTTGGGGTAAATCTTCTGCCTTTATCTCTGATAGTGAAATGTCATCGGGAAGATCTATTTCGATCATCACGTAATCACGAGGCAAAGTAGCCAGGGTTAAGTGTACCACCACCTCGGCCATTGCGAGCGCCCTACTCTCCGCTGAATAAACCATTTCGGTTCCTTTCGAATTCCATCGATTTCCAAATTTTGCAGCACCTTTCCCGCTTAGGGCGCTTGAATACTTTTTTCTGGATAATCGAAAAACCCTCATTACGCAAAAATCCCGTGGTCAATGCGATTCAATTCCCCCATGACCAATTCCTTTCCGTAGGAATCTTTCAAAAGTTCACCAGGTTTCAGGTTTTCTAAAGGAAAACAGGGGGTATTTAGCCACAAATAAAACTGTTCTGAAGAGCCAAAAACTTCCATCCCAAAATGCGTTACCTCTGCCAACTCAATGATTTTTTCAGTGTGAATGGGTTTGAATAAAAAGTTGTCTTCGTTGCGATGACGTTGAAGTGTTTTTTTTGAAATGTTCAAATAAGTTGCCCAATCATCTTCTGTAAAAGGCGTGAGCTCTTGTATTTTGCTGAACAATTCATAGGTAAACCCCTTTCTAATGGTATGAATGATGAGCATTTTATTCTCAAAAAATTCGGAGTATGTGATGTTGCCAATCTTCATTTTTGAGCGAAAAGAAGGATGGATGGTTTTTATGTAGGCCTCCATGGCTTCATTCACAGAATTCAAATCCGAAACGTTTTTATTTTGCTTTTTCGTGCTCATACCGAGACATTTGTCTTCTAAATTAAGACTTTTGTCTCGTATTTCAAAACTTCTCAAGCGGTTTTATTCCTCATCCCAGCGAGTCAAGCAGAGAGCATGAGCGCTTCAACACTGCTTGTTGTTCAGCGAAGTGGACATAAATATGTTTAGCTGTGCTATCTTTGCAGCCAAAATCAGTGTTCATGGCCATCATCAGTTCATCCATTCAAAAAGCGAAAGCCATTCTTATGGAGGAGGACATTGTGGCCATTCCCACGGAGACTGTTTATGGTTTGGCGGGAAATATTTTTAGCGAGAAGGCCATTCGGAAGATCTTCGCATTGAAGGGCCGGCCGCTCATGAATCCTCTGATTGTTCACATTGCTGAATTGGAGATGCTGCACCAAATTGCTTCAGACCTACCACCAGATGCCCTTACCCTCGCGAAGCATTTTTGGCCGGGTCCGCTAACCTTAGTCCTTCCCAAAAAATCTACCGTCCCCGACCTCATCACTGCCAACAAAACCAGTGTGGCCGTGCGCATGCCAGCTCATCCAGTCGCCCGTACATTGTTAAAAGAACTCGACTTCCCGCTCGCAGCTCCAAGTGCCAATCCATTCAAGCGGATCAGTCCCACAAAAGCCCAACACGTTGCCGACTACTTCCCAACCGGACTCGAAATGGTGCTCGAAGGAGGAACTTGTGAGAAAGGCATTGAATCAACCATCGTTGGTTTTGAAAAAGGAAAGGCGGTGCTCTATCGCCATGGTGCTTTGGCCAAGGAAGCCATTGAAGCTTTGATAGGCAAGGTGGAAGAAATCACTACAAATGATGTAGCTCCTCAAGCACCCGGAATGCTCTTGCAGCATTATTCACCCAAAACACCCTTGATTTTGGTGGATGATGTTTCGGAAGCGAAAAAGGATCATTTGGGGAAGAAGATTGGCTTACTCGTGTTTTCAAGCCCCGTGCAAGATCATCCGAAAGAACATCAAATCGTATTGAGCGAAAAGGCCAGTTTGGAGGAGGCCGCGAGCAAATTGTACACGGCCATGCACGATCTCGACGCCATGGAACTGGATTTGATTATCGCGGAAATCATGCCCCTGCATGGAGTTGGGGTTGGAATGAATGATCGCTTGAGACGAGCAGCGAGTGAATGACAATGGAGATTTGAGGTTTTGACCGATGTTCCTGATTTGGGAATCGTTGAAATGATTCTTTTTTGATC
>CAZYPV010000011.1:15106-41218 GCA_964649515.1 uncultured Comamonadaceae bacterium
ATGGGGTTTTGGGGTCATTTCGCGGCTAACTTTGCCCAGGTATCTTTGAGGTTAACTGTTCGATTGAAAACGGGTGCGCCGTCTTCGCTGTATTTGCTGTCCACACAGAAATAGCCCACTCTTTGGAATTGGAAGCGGTCTCCCTCTTTGGCGGTTTTCAAGCTGGGTTCGAGTTTGCAATTCTTCAAGATTTCGAGTGAATCCGGATTGATGAATTCCATGAAATCTTTGTCTTTGTGTCCGTCTGGAGCCGGATCGCTAAACAAACGGTCGTAGAGCCTAACCTCTGCATCAAAAGCATGCTCACAACTTACCCAATGCAACACTCCTTTAGCTTTGATTCCACTGGTGTCCTCCCCTGATTTCGAATTTTCAAAATACTTCACGTGTACTTCGGTCACGTTCCCAGCGGCATCTTTGATGTGGTTCTCATACTCAATGATGTACGCGCTTTTGAGTCGGACCGTTTTTCCCGGTGCCAACCGAAAATACTTCTTAGGAGCATCTTCCATGAAGTCGTCTTGCTCGATAAAAATTTCTCTACCGAATGGCAAGATGCGGGATCCCATGCTCTCGTCTTCGGGGTTGTTGATGGTTTCCAACTCCTCCGTTTTGCCCTCTGGATAGTTGGTGATCACCACTTTCAAAGGACGCAAAACAGCCATCACACGGGGAGCAATTTTATTGAGGTGATTGCGAATGGCGAATTCGAGGAGGCTAACGTCGATAACATTATTCCTTTTCGCCAATCCAACACGTTCGTTAAAATCAATGATCGATTCTGGAGTGTACCCTCTTCTTCTCAAACCAGCAATGGTAGGCATTCGCGGATCATCCCATCCGTCCACAATTCCTTCTTCTACCAAACGAAGCAGTTTTCTTTTCGACATCACGGTCGAACTGAGGTTCAAACGGGCAAACTCAATTTGTCTTGATGGGTAAATTCCCAATTGCTCAATGAACCAATTGTAAAGCGGGCGGTGCACTTCAAATTCCAAAGAACAAAGACTGTGGGTAATCTCTTCGATGGAATCAGATTGTCCGTGAGCGAAATCATACATCGGGTAAATGCACCATTCATCGCCCGTATTGTGGTGATGCGCATGTTTGATTCGATAAATGAGTGGATCTCTCATGTGCATGTTGGGATGAGCCATATCGATCTTGGCTCTCAACACCAATTCCCCATCGGCAAACTCCCCTGCCCTCATACGTTCGAACAAATCGAGGTTTTCTTCCACACTTCGATCCCGAGACGGTGCATTGCTCCCGGGCTCCGTGGGAGTTCCTTTTTGAGCGGCAATCTGTTCAGCACTTTGATCGTCAACATAAGCTTTGCCCTTCTTGATCAAGTCCACCGCAAATTGATACAACTGCTCGAAGTAATTGGAAGTAAAATGCTCTTCATCCCACTTAAAACCAAGCCACTCAATGTCTTTTCGAATGGCGTCCACATACAAAGTATCTTCTTTTACAGGATTGGTATCGTCAAAACGAAGGTTGGTTTTTCCTCCATATTTCTTAGCCAAACCAAAACTGGTGCAAATGGCTTTGGAATGACCAATGTGCAAGAAGCCATTCGGTTCTGGCGGAAAACGGGTGTGAATTTGTTGGTGTTTTCCCGATTTTAGATCGTCTTCAATGATTTGCTCAATGAAATTTAATGACTTCTCGTTGGTATCGCTCATGCTTGTGGAATAAGGCGCAAAGGTAACAAGATTTTCATCGTGAAACGCCTCGTATTTCTCATTTTCAATCCCCCAAAAAAGGAATGATTTTGTGAGAAAACCGTTACACTTCTCCGGCAAAACTTGCTTTAATTTACCTTATGCGATACTCCTCTATCCTTCAAGTGGTGTGTTGCTGCGTTTTGGTTTTGATCTTTTTCGCATGCAAACACGACATACCACAGCCTGAATTTGACGGACCCATTCCCACAGAAAGTGTGAACTGCGATCCTCAAACGGTTTATTTCGTGCAAGAAATTTTGCCCATCATCCAAGGTTCTTGCGCCATTTCTGGTTGCCACGACCCCTCAAGTGCTCAAGACGGAGTGATCCTCAACAATTACCTGAACATTGTGAACACGGGCGACATCGACCCGGGAAATGCGGGAGGTAGCGATTTGTATGAAGTTTTGGTTGAAGACGACCCCGACAAGGTGATGCCCCCTCCTGGAAACACCCCCTTGAGCAGTGAAGCCATCGCAATGATTGCCAACTGGATCAATCAAGGAGCATCGAACAATTCATGCTTGGATTTGGATTGTGACACCTTGAATGTTGGGTTTTCAGCCACCATTGCGCCCATTATTGATTTGCATTGCGATGGTTGCCATAATGCCAACGATCCCGACGCAGGAATCGCCCTTACTAACTACACTGAAATTGCCAACCAAGCATTGAACGGTACCCTTTTGGATGCCATTAAGGCTCAAAATGGGGCGGTTGCAATGCCTTACAATGGAAATCCGCTCTCAAATTGCGACATTAGAGCCATTGAAATTTGGATTGAAAACGGAGCTCAAAATGACTAAACAAAAATACATCGGCCTCTTCGGTCTTTTGGTGGGGTGCTTTTTCTTGCATTCTTGCTATTACGACGTAGCATCGGAACTTTATCCTAACGGATGCGAAGTGCCTACTCAACTGACCTACACTGAACACATCAAGCCCATCATTGACGCTTCTTGCGCAGTATCGGGCTGCCACGTGAGCGGAGGAAATGGTCCCGGTAACTACACCACCTATGCTGGCTTGCAGTCGTATTTGGACGATGGAAGTTTCAACCAACGGGTATTGGTAGATCGAGACATGCCACCCAACGGGTCATTGAGTGATTGTCAAATCGAATTTCTTAACCAATGGATTCAAAACGGGGCAGCGGAATGAAAAAAGCACTACTTACTTCGGTATTTGTATTTGTTGGGCTGATGGGATTTGGCCAGGAAGAGCAAATTGTTCAAACCTTCAAAGACACGCGCATTGTGAACGGACACTCCGTTGAAAACAACTTCAAAGGAGAAATGAAATTCATCATCTCGCACCGTTTTGGGACCATCAATGGTGGAGCCTATGAACTCTTTGGACTTGATCAAGCGAGCATGCGGATGGGCTTGGACTACGGCATTAGCGATAAGCTCAACATTGGTATCGGAAGAAGCACCTTTGAAAAGACCTTAGATGGGTTTGCCAAATACCGCTTGCTTCGTCAGACCGAAAACAACAGCACCCCGCTGAGTGTAACACTGCTCAGCACCATTGCAGTGAACGGCTTGAGGTGGGCCGACCCGGATCGAGAGAACTTCTTCTCGTCCCGACTCTTTTACACCCATCAAATTCTACTTGCGCGCAAGTTTTCTCATCGTTTTTCACTTCAAATCATGCCCACAGTAGTGCATCGGAACCTCGTACCGAACGAAGATGTACCGCATGATGTTTATTCGTTGGGAGGCGCTTTTCGTTTTCAATTGACCAAACAAATTGCTCTTCAAGCAGAAAGTTATCTTTTGGATCAAAATGCCCTCGGGGAAGGATTTTACGCTCCTATTTCCATCGGTTTTGATGTTGAAACGAAAGGACACGTTTTCCAATTTCATTTCTCCAATTCTCGAGGGATGATCGAAAAATTCTTCATTACAGAAACAAAAGGCTCTTGGGGAAATGGAGACATCCACTTTGGATTTAACATTACTCGAGATTTTAGAATACGCGGATCGAAATGAAAACACGCATCCTAACAGTCCTCGCCATTTTTGTGATTTGTAGCGCCTTCTTCGCTGTAAAGTCTTCGAAAAACACCTTCAATTCTGATACTCCGCTCATGGAAGTGCTTATTCGTTTGGGTGAACCAGCGCCAGAGCATTATGTAGAGAATCTTGATTCCAGCTTGGTTCGAAAAGGCTATGAACTCACTCATTTTGGTCGAACAAAGCATCCTGATGGGGGAAATTCAGCTTACATCAGTGCTATTTTTGTTTGTACGGACTGCCATAATCAGGTTCAAGAAGACCCCATTCCATCCAATCCATCGCCCGAAGCCCGACTGAAATATGCCGTGAAAAACGACCTCCCCTTCTTGCAAGCCACCACCTTTTGGGGCATGGTTGACCGGGAAGGATGGTACAACGACGACTATATTTTGAAATACGGAGATTTGGTCGTCCCAGCATCAAAAAGTTTGTATGAAAGCACCCAGCTTTGTGCTCAGGAATGCTCCTCTGGTCGGAAATTAGAAGCTTGGGAGTGGACCGCTTTTCAGCATTATTACCAAAGCATTGGGCTGACCTTGAAGGATTTGAATTTAAGCGACAAAGAAATGACCTTATTGGAACGCGGCGCTCGATCCAATCAAGAAGTTAAAGGAGAACTCGTTAAGATGCTCAAGAGCAAATACCTCCTCGCCTCCCCTGCTGACTTCATTGATCCGCCATCCAATCACAATGAAGGCTTCAAGGACCTCACTGGAGACGCGAAAAATGGGAAAATCATTTATGAGCGAAGCTGTCAAACCTGTCATCGGTACGGCGGACCGAGTCAGCTCGTTTTGGACAACTCTCCCCTCACCTTCAAGAAGTTTGTTCGACGAATGGACAAGTACAACGACCCTTTCAATTTGTATGAAATCGTGCGATATGGCACCCATGCTGAAGCTGGCCATCGCCAATACATGCCGTTGTACACGGCAGATCGGATGAGCAATCAACAACTGGAAGATTTGCGATCGTACATTGAAAGTGCACAATGATCTTTGCTTCTCGGTGCAAAAACATGGGTTTGGGACACCGCCAAGTTTAAGGATTTCTGAAGTTTCTCGATTCCTTTGTGAATGATGAACTGAAACCGTCTACAATTCGTAATTTCCCGATTGTGAAAGAGAAGATTCGCATAGATTACCCTTTGAAGGTGAGCCGATACACCAAAGCGCACATCGACTACCTCATCAAATCGGGAGCTGAAGAATCGGTGCACATTGAATATAAAGCAGGCGCAGCCTTGGATGCCACCGATTCCAAGAAAA
Source organism: uncultured Comamonadaceae bacterium (assembly GCA_964649515.1). GTDB lineage: Bacteria > Bacteroidota > Bacteroidia > Flavobacteriales_D > Sanyastnellaceae > CALKGK01. The sequence continues at coordinate 20,126 of CAZYPV010000011.1, forward strand.
GGGAAATCAGTAAAGACGTGTCTTCTATGGCCAATGCAGACGGTGGAATCATCATTTACGGTGTTGCTGAAGAAAACCACATTCCTAAGCAGTACGCCTTTGTGGATGGCAACCAGTATTCGAAAGAGTGGTTGGAACAAGTCATCAACTCCAAAATTAAGCGCCGCATTCCGGAGCTCGCCATCGACGTTATTCGGGTTGGGAATAAAATCAACCAGAGCATTTATGTGGTGAAGATCCCGCGTTCATCAGAAGCACCTCACATGGCTTCGGACGGCAGGTACTACAAGCGGTACAACTTTGAATCCTCCTTGATGGAAGAATTTGAAGTGCGCGACCTCTTCAATCGGAACGCCGAAACCAAGTTGCGCCTCTTGCCTTGCGAATTCAATGCTCGAGTCCATCGAGACGAAAAAACACAACGCGTTTTGAAAGTGGACCTCCAAGTCATTCTCGACGTTCAAAACATCAGCAGGAACATCGAGCAGGTGTATAAAACCATCTTGAGAATCCCCAAATCAACATACATCAGCAATAAGGAAAACGAGTTTCTCATCAAGCATTTTCGGAAATTCCAGCCCGATTATGCCCTATTGAACATTCCATCCAGCACCCCCCTTTTCCCCAAGGAAGTCAACACCCTCGCCAATTTCGAATTGAGCATCAGCAAAGAACACCTCAAAGAACTGGAAGAATATCCGCTCAAAGTGAAGTTTTACTATTCCAATGGAGTGTATCAATTGGAGCATTATTTGGATCTGCAATTGAAAGAGAATGGGAAGTTGATTGGTGGGGAGTTTTGATGCTCTTGAAAGATTCTCTAAATTGCTTAAGTGTATTGAACATCTGATGATTCCGAAGTATTCTCCCATCCCTTCATCCGTGTTGATTTGAATGGTCACCAACTGTTGTTCTTGCTACTCGTGAACCTACTTTAAGCTTTTTAAACACACTTTATTTGTCAAAAATGAACCTATAGCTTAATTTCGTGAAACGAAAAGCACTAAAAGTACGTTCGAGTGAAGATGGAAAAACAATTTTTTGCATTGACCAGGCAAACATGGATACGTTGTTGGGGTATTTTGAGCGCAGTGACAAGCATAAAAAGAAGTTCCAATACATTGTGAATATCATCCTGAACAGGCTTCGAAACACAGATGTCTATGACAAGGAGGAGATCAGTGCAAAATGTAAGGGCGTTACTGCAATGAAATTTTTCAAGGGGAATAGCAATGACAGGGTTTATTGCAAAGAACAAACCATGGGCGACCGAACATTTGTTATTGTGGCGGTAGAATTATTTGAGAAAAAGAAAAGTCAACACTTGAGTCCAAAAGCTAAAAACCTCATTGAAAAAGTCGCAACTTACGAATACGAAATCATTGAGTATGATGAAGAACAAAGCAAATGAAACGCAACAGCGCATTGACGCCCTTTTCTCGTTCAAAGACCCGGAGGAAGAAATTGATTCCATGGCTCATGCTTTGATGGCACAATTTCTATCAGAGGCGCAGATCGCTGCAGATCGTAAAGGGATCAATCGTAAAACATTGGCCAAAGAAGTGGGAACATCGGCCAGTTACCTTACCCAATTGTTTCGGGGGCATAAACTTTTGAATCTAACCATGGCCGCAAAGCTTCAAAAAGCACTTGATTTTGAATATGTTATTCGTTCAAATCAAAATGATTTTGATGCCGATAAGTATAATGATGGATTAGTTTCCAAATTGGTTCTTATTACCTCAAAACGTCGCAACTCCTTTTCAAGCGTCCTTCAATTTGAAGAATTTAACCACCAAGATTCAAATGATGAACAATGTCCTTCACTTCAGAATTATGACCAAGTTCAAGCATCATGAAAGTTCAAAAATCCCCGCTTAATCTGCGCGAGCACTTTATTCTCAAGTCAACATTTCAATTTCATCCACCTACATCCTCCGACTTTGATGCCAACGATGTATTTGAAAATTATGAACCTGAATTCGATTTTAAGATTCGAAACAAAAAAGGTTCAGAGTTCCACGTTATCACAAAAGTTGAAATAAACAATGTAGAAACTCCAGAACCTGGTTACGCTATTCAACTAGAATGCTTGTCCGTCTTCACATTAGATATGGAGGCGACCATAAGCGATCAAGAAGAAAGAAATTACAAATTCATAAGTGCCTTGAGTATGTGCATCAATTTCATGCGTGCTCAAGTGGTTTCAATGACAAATTCTGCCCCTCTAGGTCGGTATTTGCTTCCGAGCTTTGACCTCAATGCCCTACTCCAAGAAAAAATTCGATTGATGGAAAAATCGAACAAATAATAGTTTCCCTACTGCATCATGAACCCTCAACGTGGATCTGGCGTCATTCTCAAATAAGGCTTGATGACTTTGTGTCCGGCAGGAAACAATGCAGGAATATCCTCTGTTGCCACGGAAGGAGCTACAACACAATCGTCTCCTGATTTCCAATTGGCCGGGGTTGCAAGTTTTCTGTTTGCGGTGAGTTGAAGCGAGTCAATTACCCGAAGCAGCTCATCAAAGTTTCTTCCTGTGGATGCTGGATAGGTAATGATCAATTGCACCTTTTTGTTTGGGTCGATGATAAAAACCGAACGAACAGTGAGCTTGCTGTCTGCATTGGGGTGAATCATATCATACAACTCACTTACTTTCCGATCTTCATCAGCAATGATGGGGAAATTGACGGTGGTATTTTGTGTTTCATTGATGTCTTTGATCCAGCCGTGATGATCTTCCAAACCATCCACACTGAGTGCGATGACCTTGGTGTTTCGCTCTTCAAATTGAGATTTGTATTTGGCTACCGTCCCCAATTCTGTGGTACATACGGGGGTGTAATCTGCCGGGTGAGAAAACAATACTCCCCAGGATTCCCCAAGGTAGTTGTGAAAGTTGATTTCGCCTTCGGTGCTTTTGGCGGTGAAATTTGGAGCGCTATCTCCTAATCGAATACTCATGACTTCAGTTTTATTGATTTATCCTATTAAAATGATAGGGTAAATATACTGATTAAGTCTGAACAATATCGATTACCTTATTAAGAAATCATGAAACACCACGTTCACATCATTTCCTAGATTGCTCCATCATCCCAAATGAACCGTCTTCTTCTCCACCAACACTCAAAAATCGTTCAACACCATTAAAAAAGCGCACAAACACCTCGGCATTTGTACGCTTTCTAAATTTTTTAACTTAAACTATCAGTGCACCAGCAACTGCACCACCTCAAATTGTTGACCTTGGAGGATGTTCACGGCATAAATTCCCGAAGCGAGATTTGATTTCACCGCGATGATTTTCCCGTTCTGAAGATCTTCTCTGGAGTAATTTTGGTAGAATACCTTCTTCCCTCCAGCATCAAAAATGCTTACCTCAATCTTATCTGTAGTGTTGTTGGTGTTGGATTCCAATTGGAACGAACCGTCTGCACTTGGATTAGGAAATACATTCCACAACTGGAATTCCTCTTCTCCTGCTTCAACGATACCAACTCCAATTTCAAACTCACAATCACCATTGTCATACACTGCATCTTCATCAAAATTCAGCGCTGTTTCATCCATGCAACCAAATGCACTGATCTCTTCACTTGTAAAAGTAAGCTGTCGCTCTTGCCACACGCTTCGATCTTCATACCACCCTTGTGCATTCAAAGTTCCAGCAACGCTTCCGGTGGTGGTGAGTTGCATCAAGAGCACCAATCCTTGATCATTGGGCAGGGTTTGTTCGGCATCGGGCAAGAAAAACCAAGCTCCGTTGTCAATTTCAAGGGCTTGTCCGGCCAAAAAAGGTTCAAAATCGATACCAGCATGCCACAAATAGCCTGCGGTTTGGTCCTTTGCACCAATGGTAATCCACGAATCAAAAGCCAAGCTAGGATGATTTTCAAGCATCCACTCGTTGGCATTGGCTGGAGAAAAATTTCCCATTTCGTGCTGATAAAATGGTGCTGAGGCTTCAATAAAAAGCGGATCATCGTCATCTGCAAAAAGTGCGTGAACACTCTGTCCTTCTTCGGGAAGCTGCATGTAAACTCGGTAGGTGTTTCCAGGAACGAGTCCGGAATTATCCACTTCTTCAACAATCAAACTTGGAGATTGAGCAAAAGCTCCAGCAATCAACGCGAAGCACATGGAAAAGGTAAAAGCAATTTTCATTTCTTGAATTTTGATTACTAGAACATACGAGTGCTGGAGTAAAAAGTTCGCAGAAAAAGACCGAGAAGTGTGGCGACTCGATTGGGTTCTATTTCAATCAAGCTTCTTACCTTAGCGCAAAAGAACAAGAAGCATGAGCAAACTCAAGAATTACGCACTCGGACAGTGGATTGAAGGAGATGGAGAAGGGAAGGCGCTCTACAACGCCATTAATGGAGAATTGGTCGCCACCGCCAGTAGCCAGGGCCTCGATTTTGAAGCGATGTTGAACTATGGAAGAACCGTGGGGAATCCAGTTCTGCGTAAAATGACCTTCCACGAGCGCGGAAGAATGCTCAAAGCACTTGCTCTTTTCTTGATGGAGCGTAAAAAACAGTATTACGCACTGAGTTGGGCAACCGGGGCCACCAAGGTGGATTCTTGGATTGATATTGAAGGAGGAATTGGAAACCTTTTTGCTTATTCGAGCCTGAGAAAACAATTTCCAAACGAACCCTATTTTGTCGATGGAGATACCGCTCCCCTTTCCAAAGGAGGTTCTTTCATCGGTCATCACATCATGGTGCCAAAAGAAGGGGTAGCCGTGCACATCAATGCTTACAACTTCCCGATTTGGGGAATGCTTGAAAAAATTGCGGTGAACTTGCTTGCGGGGGTTCCGGCAATCGTGAAGCCTGCAACTGTAACGGCATACCTGACCGAATTGATGGTGAAAGACATTGTGGACAGCAAGATTCTTCCCGAGGGTGCTTTGCAATTGATTTGCGGGTCTGCGAACGGTCTTTTGGATCATGTTTCGTCGCAAGATGTAGTTACCTTCACGGGTTCGGCAGCTACCGGACGAATGCTCAAAGCCCACCCAAGATTGATTGAAGAAGCCGTACCATTCAATATGGAAGCCGACTCTTTGAACGCCGCCATTTTGGGTGAAAGTGCAACACCAGGAACCGAGGAGTTTGACCTATTTATCAAGGAAGTGCGGAAAGAAATGACCGTAAAATGCGGACAAAAATGTACCGCCGTTCGCCGCATCATCGTCCCGGAAACATTGGTAGAAGACGTTCAAATTGAGCTGGGAAAAGCATTGGCAAAAACCAGCATTGGCGACCCGAATACCGAAGGCGTCCGCATGGGAGCAATGGCAGGAAAATCGCAAGTGGCAGATGTAGAAGAGAAACTTCAACAATTGCTTTCAGCATCCAAAATTGTCTATCAAAATCAAGACTTTGAAGTGATGGGTGCAGACAAAGCCAAGGGCGCTTTCCTCGCTCCCACCTTACTTCTCAACGAGGACCCCTTCAATCAATTGGCCTCTCACGAAGTGGAAGCCTTTGGTCCGGTTTCCACCATCATGCCCTACAAGAACTTGGACGAAGCCATTGCCCTATCAAAACTTGGAAAAGGATCTTTGGTGTGTTCTTTAACCTCTTATGACAATCAAGAGTCGCGTGAATTTGTGCTTGGAGCAGCATCGCACCACGGAAGAATTTTGGTCTTGAACCGCGATTGCGCCAAGGAATCTACCGGACACGGTTCTCCCATGCCGCTTTTGGTTCATGGCGGACCCGGTCGAGCTGGAGGAGGAGAAGAAATGGGAGGCAAACGCGGTGTTAATCATTACATGCAGCGCACCGCCATCCAAGGATCGCCCACCAGCATTTCAGCCATCACCAATGTGTATCAATATGGAGGAAAGCAAACAGAAGCCGAGCCTCACGTTTTTCGTCAGCACTTCGAAGAGCTGAAAATTGGCGACACCGTTTTCACTCACAAGCATACCGTCACCACCACCGACATCGTGAACTTTGCGAACGTAAGTGGAGATAATTTTTACGCTCACATGGATGAAACCTCCTTAGACGGAACCATTTTTGAGCATCGTGTAGCCCACGGATACTTTGTTTTGGCAAAAGCTGCCGGCTTGTTTGTTGACCCGAAGAAAGGCCCCGTGCTTCTCAATTATGGGATTGATGAGTGTCGCTTCACCAAACCAGTATATCCGGGAGCAACCATTGGAGTTCGCTTCACCGTAAAAGAAAAAATCGATCAAGAAAAGCGGAGCGAAGACGATATTGCGAAAGGCATCGTTAAATTCTTGGTGGACGTGTATGATGAAGAAGGAGAAACCGTCGCACTAGCCACCATTCTCACAATGGTTAAAAAACGCAATCAAGACTAATTTGAAGCACCTCTTCATTTCTTTCATCCTGCTCATTGGCCTTGCGGAGTCTGTTAAGGCACAGAACTCCATCCCGAGCGATAGCTTGCTCAATGGAAAAAAGCTGATTGAAGACTTGGATACGCTGAGGCAAGCCATCTTAGATACACACGTATCCCCTTTCACCTATTGCACCGAGGTGGCATTTGAACAAGCCTTCGATGAGGCAAAAGCAAGTGTGGGTGAAGGCATGCTCTACTATGATTTCCTCGCCTTGGTGGGGAAAACGCTTCAAGTGCTTCGAGACAGTCATACCTCGCTCTACTACCCTGCCTTGGCTCAAGTGCACAAAGAAAACGAGGGTTTGTTTGTGAACATGCAGCTTTTCAGTACTGACGGGAAGGCAATTTATGTGAAAGAAGACCGTGCTGGGCTATTGCCTCCCGGAGCGCAACTGCTTCGCGTCAATGGAAAGAAGATCGATTCGCTCTACCAACGGAATGCTGATTTCAGCTTGTATGAGGGAGACTCCGAAAACAGCTTCAACGCCTTCAACGACGCCCTTTTTTCACCAATGATGGGAGTTTGGACCGAACTTCGACGAGAAAATGACTTTGAATACCTTCTCCCCAATTCTACCGACACTCTCCGCTTGCCTTATCCTGGAAAAACCTACCAAGAGTGGCGAGAATTCAACAAAAAGCGCAAATTAAGAAAGGAACCTTACCACTTTGAGATTCGGCAAGAAAACAACACTGCCATTATGCACATCTCGAGCTTTTCCCACCCGAAGTCGAAAAAGTACTACCGATTTTTAAAGAAAAGTTTCCGGCAGATTCGAAACGAAAACATTGATCATCTCGTGCTTGATTTAAGAGGAAATACCGGAGGCAAGAGCAATCGAATGGAAACCTTAATGCGGTATTTGAGCGACGACAGTTTGCGCATTCCGAACAACATCATTGCGAAATCGAGCTCTATTTCGGAAAAAATGCATGCCAAAACATTCAAAGGATTGAACAAATTCTTCCTGACCCATTTCAACAAGAAAAATGAAGAAATCCAGAATTGGTTGAAAATTGTGACCTTGGCAAAAGGGCAAACCGACACCGTTCATTACCGCGATTATGGCGAAACCATCAAAAGAACTTACCGCGGCAAGTGTTCTTTGTTGATCGATGGACAAAGTGCATCGGCCACCGTTAATTTTGCCGCAGGTTTTCGTTTTCTGCAACGTGGAGTGATCTACGGCAGCCCTTGTTTGGGTCCGTACACCGGCACCTGGGGCAATCCTGCGCCCTTTCAATTGCCCAACACAAAAATCAAGCTCACCATCTCCACCATCCGTTTCAACACCACGCCAACCTTCGACTTCGAGCGAAACAACCTTGCTCCCGACGTCATTCTCAAACCCAACCCAAGTGCATGGTATCAAGGAGTGGATAATGTGCTTGAGATGGTTGTTCAAGCGCAATAAAACTACTGAACGTGAGCGCAACCCTTGCTCTTTCGAAAATGCAATCGACGGTCACTTCAATCCGTCAACCCAACTATTCTTCTTGCTTTTTGGCGATAAAAAAGGGAATTGTTCCTTCGTATTGTGATGAATGAATTACTTTCGAAGAACGTATCCAATACCCAAAAGTATGCGCATTGTATTTATCGGAACTGTAAAATTTAGCCTACGAGCGTTGGATCGACTCCTTCAAAATGGTGAAAACGTAGTTGGAGTTGTGACCAAAGAATCGTCCACTTTTAATGCCGACTACGCTAATCTAACACCGCTCTGTGAGGCCAATGAAATTCCGTATCACTACACTAAAAATGTCAACTCAGAAGAAACGGTCAATGCCATTCGAACCTGGAATCCTGACATTATCTTTTGTTTGGGCTGGTCTGAATTGATCAAAAAAGAACTCTTGACACTTCCTCCTCGAGGAGTTGTGGGATATCACCCCTCACTTTTACCAAAAAATCGCGGAAGGCACCCCATTATTTGGGCGCTTGTTCTCGGTTTGAATAAAAGTGGGAGTAGTTTTTTCTTCATGGATGAAGGGGCTGATAGTGGCGACCTTATTTCACAAGCTTCGTTTGACATCACCCTCATGGATACCGCAGAAACCTTGTACACCAAATTCACGGAAAAAGCCCTTCAACAGCTGGATGAATTTGTGCCAAAGCTCCGGGAGAACACCTTGGTACCCCAAAAACAAGATCATCGAAAGGCCAGTTATTGGAGAAAACGAGGAATGAAGGACGGGGAAATTGATTTTCGGATGAGCACCATGGCCATCTACAATTTAGTAAGAGCTTTAACCAAACCGTATGTTGGTGCTCACGTCATGTACAAAGGCGAACCCATCATTGTTTGGGAAGCCGAGGTGCTTGCTTTTGACCAACAGCACATTGAGCCGGGCAGAGTCCTTGAGATCAGGGACCACAACAGTATCGTGGTGAAGACCTACGATGGAGCCATTTGCCTTGTGAATCACGAATTTAAAGACTTACCTGAAATAAATACATACCTATGAAAAAGGTACTGGTTGTTGCCGTTCATCCCGACGATGAAACCCTTGCATGTGGAGGAACGTTGTTGAAGCACAAGGAACAAGGAGACCAAATCTACTGGCTCATTGTTACGGGATTGCACACGGACAACGGTTTCTCACAAAACACTGTAGATCAGAGAGAAATTGAAATTCAAAAAGTATCTGAAGCCTACGGATTTGCTGAAACCATTCGATTTGATTTTCCAACAATGCGTTTGGATGAACTCAGTTATAGTGATCTCATTGGTGCATTTTCGAAAGCCTTTAAAACGGTTGAGCCCAACGTGATTTACCTACCTTTTCACGGAGATGTGCATACCGACCATCAAGTTATATTCAACGCAGCGTATAGCTGTACGAAGAATTTCAGGTATCCTTTTGTTGAGGAGATTTACATGATGGAGACCATCAGTGAAACCGATTTTGCCCCTGCCCTTCATCAAAATGCATTCTTGCCGAACACCTTTGTGGACATTAGCCCCTTTCTTGATAAGAAGCTCGAAATCATGTCGGTTTTCAAAAGCGAAGTAGGAGAACACCCTTTTCCAAGGAGTTTGCGTAACATGGAAGCCTTAGCCACCGTTCGGGGAGCACAAGCCGGCGTAACATTTGCAGAAAGCTTTATGCAGTTGAAGCGCACGGTGTGTTAACCATCCTGAATAAGGCTGTTCCCTCTACTTATATTTTCAATCAGGGGCTTTGATTTTGCTTCTTATTCATAGAAGAAAACACCGTTTGGAGCAATTCCAACCTCTTCGGTTCTGAGCAAGGTTCCATCAGCGCTATAAATCATGATTTCTTCATTGGAAATGTAATCTGGTGTTGAGCTGAGGTAAATATCCCCCGTACTTGGATCCACATCAATGGAATGGGCTGTTGTTTCGATGAGCGCATCGGCATTGAGTTCAGCCGTGGCGATGTCCATCGTTCTCACCCCATTCAACAAGAAATAGAGTTTAGTTCCCATTTCATCGATGGCAATGTGCTTCAAATGGTCTCCCACTTCACCCAATTGAACCAACTCAATCACCTCATCTCCCTCAGAAGAAATGTGCGCCACATAGCTTGGTGTTTCGGCCACAATTTGCCAGTTTTCGTCGTATTCCGTTGCTCCAGCGCAAACCACCCAAACATCGTTATTGGCATCTACTACAAGATCCATTGGCCGATCACCAACGTTGAGCGTATGGATGACTTGGTCTGTGTTTGGATCGATAACGCTCACGGTAGAATCATCTCCCCAGCCGCCGCTATTCGCTACAAAAACGAAAGCACCGTTGTACACCATTTTTTCTGGTCCACCACCTACGGCAATGCTTGAAGAAATGGTCAGATCGTTCAAATCAACAATCATCACCTCACCAGCCAACGAGCCGTTGCTCAGGTAGCCTTTGGTATCGTCAATTCCTAGAAAATATCTCGGGTAATCGCAGCCTGTAATGGTTCCTCTGGACGTAAAGTCTTGAAGATTGACCACTTCTACTTTTTGACTTCCGTTCAACACAGCATAAGCACGATCGTTGTGTATGGCAACACTTTGAAGCACATCGCCGAGAGGAAGATTGTTGGTGGTTTCGAACAATTCGTTCACTGCAGAACTGCTCGATATCCACGATACAGAAGCATTGCTCGCTCCAAATGCGCCTTCATTGCTCACCAGCGCCCCACTACGGTAGTCAAGGTTCACAACTTGTTGGTCGACCATCTCTTCCTCGTCTTTTTGACAAGAAAAGAGGGCAATTGATAGAACGGCAAATAATAGTAATCCTTTTTTCATTTTCTTATTTGTTTGATGCTTATTCGAAGTTGAAGTTCCCAAACTCGGCCTGGCATTGCGATGGCCGGCTGAAATTGTTGGGGGGTGTTGAATAGGTTTTGACACTGCACTAAAAGCGTAGTATTCGTGCGCTGCTTTGAAATGGATTTGCTCAAGCCGAGATCGAAGAGATGAACAGCATTGAAGCGCCAATTCTCTGGAATTCCTGGGAAGTAGTCGTTCTGACGATACCTCCATGCAGCATTTAAATGGAACCCCTTGTAATTCAGGTTTCCATCGATGCTGGTTCGAACATTGTTTTGCGTCAGTTGATGTTCGCTGAGCCAAAAAGGAGCGTTGAGGTATTGTTGAACTTGGACTTTTGCCAAGACGTTGATACCAACCTCACCACGACGTTCCAAAAACAATTCTCCTTGCCACTGTTGGATGTCTGCCTCCCCAGAGTTGATTGGACGAAAAACGCCAGAACTGTTTGGCAGCCATTGAATCATTTGGTCCATCAAAATGCGGGTATAGCTAGCACTCAAGTGGCTTCCTGACCACCTTTTTTTCTTCACGGGCTGAACCAACATTTGCACGCTTCCCTTCCATCCTTTTTCCGCAGCTAAAAATCGCTCTTCCTCTCCTCCCCAAAAACGTTCATTGAGATCTGGCAAACGATAGATTCGGGAGGCGTTCAACCTCATGTTCAATGTGTTTTTTGGTCGAAAATTCAAACTCAGGTCTCCCAAGACGAAAGGCTCTGCTTGCGAATTAAGGTCGGCACGCAACAAGGCCAAAAAGTCCCATTTTATCCTTTCGTGGTGCATTCCGAGACTCTGATTGAAGGCCAAAACCTCCTCGTTTTTATAGGTGTTTGTTGAGGCGGCTTGTCGTTCTAAATTACTCTTCACAAACACTTTTGTTTGGTTCAGGTACCAGTTCAACTCTCCGCGGACACTTTGTTGTAAGGTGTTGATGCGTGAATCGATGGTATATTCTCCAAAAGGGGCATTTCGATCAATGTAGTGTTGTTTGGTGTAGAAATGTGCACCGGAAAAACGCAGGTTAATGTTCTTAAAACTCCTCATGATGGAGCTTGAAATTCGGAGAGAAGCATCGCTTTGCTGGGCGAAAGATTTCCCAAAGCTCCCCAAGTTCTCTGGAATAGAAGTATGGGCCTCCTGCCACCAAAGATGGGCTTCCCAAGTCCATTTCTGCCCTCCATAAACCGACTGCATCACTCCCAACAAATCGTGGTTATTGTGTTCTTGTTGAAGTGTGGGATGACCAAATTTGAGGAAATCCGTGTACTCAAATTCGTTGCTTGCTTTGCGGAGAAAGCCCTTTGTTTGAAAGCGTAAGCCGCCCCATTCGAAACCGCTTTTCAAACCGTAGCTCTGGTTATTGAGTGTGTTGTGAGAAATGATGAATTGGTGGTTGGACTGAAATGCGTTGTTCAAACCCAACATCCCTCCTGCTCCGCTTCCATAAGCAAAGGCGCTGCTTGTTGCGTGTTGATGATGATTGATTCCTTCAAAAAAAGATACTGGTAATTGGGAGAAGTCAGACAATCCGAGGCTTGGGGAATTCAGTTCAAAACCATTCCAAAGTACGGAGAAATGATCGCCCAAGAGACCTTGAGCAGCAGCAGTAACAGCGCTTCCTGGGGCACCGTAAGGACGAACGATGGTTTGCCCCTGTCGCAAAAGCAAATCACCAACACTCCCTGAAATTGACCACGCCTTTTGGATACTATCGGCAGCATTTTGGGGTACAGCGAGCTCCAATACCGACGTAACCTGTGCTACGGGCAGTGCCATCCTAGGAATTGAATCTTGCGCACGTGCATGCGAGATTAGGAATAGCAAAAGCGCTATGAGATTGAGTTTCTTCATGTCCACTGCCACGCTTGCACCGAGGTGGTATTGTGTTAAATGCAATAGGCAGGTCTTCTGACTCACTCTCGAACAGTGCCTTCCCGGTTTCCCAGTGGCATAAGAATACTGTTCGTTTTTTCGAGCTTACAGCTGCGGGCACAGTTCAGGTTTTTCACCTGATTCCCTTTTCATCCTTCGCCTGAGCCAACAGGGAAAGAACCTTAAAGCGGTGCAAATATACATTTTAGTTTGATGCAGAATTGATGGAGGAACAGAATCCGAGTTCTTCTCCACGGGAGACCTTATCTTTGACGCATGATTGCAGTAAGTTGTGCCATAATTCTTCATCCAGACCATCCTCACCAAACGCTTGCCGTTCAGCGTAGTGCAGACATGAAGCACCCTTTGAAATGGGAACTCCCAGGCGGAAAGATTGAAGTGGGTGAATCACCTCAAACGTGCATTGTTCGCGAAATCAAGGAAGAACTTCAAATCGACATTGAGGTGATCGAATCCCTTCCGATAAGCAAACACGCTTACCCCTCGCTCACCGTTGAACTTCACCCCTTCATTGTACATTGGTCTGGCGGTGAAATGGTTTTGAGTGAACATGCTCAAGCCCTTTTCTTCACGGATAGCGATTTTTTAAGCTTGGACTGGTTGGAAGCGGATCTTCCTATTGTCCATCATTACTTGAACAACAAACGATCCTCATCTCATGCAAATTGAAGCAATCGAAACATGGCTGAAGGAGAACGAAAATCCGGACAAAGCACGGTTCCGAAAGCAGAAATTCAATATTGATGCGGATGGTGTGATGGGAATTGATCATGCGCTGTTGAAGGCTTTTGCTCAATCCATTCCAAAGGATCCAGATTTAGGGCGAAAGCTATTTCACCACCCCATTTACGAAGCTCGTTTGTTGGTGTCGAAGTTTTTTCCTCCTCGAATGCTGACCTTCGAAGATGCTGATTTGTGGTCGGATACATTCGAAAACTGGGAAATTACCGATGCTTTTTCGATGGGAATTTTCGCTCGTAGTCCGATTGCCCTTGAACTCATACAGGCCTTCCACCAATCTCCTTCAGAATTTAAGCGTAGAAGTGCTTTTGCAACGATTGCAGCCTATTGTTCAAAACGAAACAAGGACGAAGACGAAGTATATTTGAGTTTCTTCCCCTGCATCTCCGCCGTGGCTCACGACGATCGTATTTACGTGAAAAAAGCGGTGAGCTGGGCATTGAGAAGCATTGGAAAACGAAATGCGGCCTTACATCAATCGGCCATGGAATTCGCAAAAGACCTCGACTCTCAAGGTTCTCAACCCGCAATGTGGATTTCGAAGGATGTGTTGAAAGAATTGGCGACGAAAACGTTTGACAAGAAATAAGATCATCAGCAACTTACATCTGCTTCAATTCTTCACCATCCCATCTCCAAAGTCCGCCTTTCCCGGCCATCCAAACCCTTCCTTGTTGATCGACTTCCATGTTCATCACCTCACTCACAGTGTTCCCATTTTGGTCGTGAAAAAGATGAAACACACCATTTTCTAAATAATGCACCTCATTTACGTCACCACCCAACCAAATTCTTCCGCTGTGGTCTTCGCAAATGGCCATGATGGACAGCATGTTCAGTCCGTCTTTCTCCGAGTAAGTTGTTCGGTCTTCCCCCTCAAAAATGCTCAATCCTGCCCCATGCTTTGGTTTGTAACCGATGAGTATTCGCCCTGAACGATCGCAAAACACCTTTCGAACCATGTTGGAATGCAAGCCATCATCTTCTGTCCAAAAAGTGAATTCCTTTCCATCAAAACTCGCCAATCCGCCCAGGCTCATGGAACAAAACAGGACGTTTCCATCATCATCTTGCGCTAAGTTGCTGATCCAATTGTGGTGCAACCCGTCCGGCATTTTTTGTCCACCACTTTGAAGATAATTGCGAAACTCAAGACCGTCCCACAAGTAAGCTCCTGCCCCTCCTGAGCCTATCCAAAGTTCACCATTTTCGAGCGGTAAAAGAGCATGCACTTCATTGGGATTGATGATTGGGTAAACCTCATCGAGCCAAGGTCCGGTAGTATCTGCGAAGGGCAAAGCGATGGTTTGAAAATTAAAACCATCGTACAAATTGATTCCTTTTTCAGTTCCAAAAACATGCATTCCGTTGGCGAGTTGAGTAATGGCCATGACATTTTTTCCCTGAAGACCGTCCTTCGCCCCGAGAACCATTCGCTCATTATCTCTCCAACAGTAGATTTCCCCATTTCTGGTTCCTACCCAAACATCCCCAAGCGCATCACAAAAAACAGAAGTTGAATTCGCGACATGATCAGCAGAGACCATCTTTTCCATTTTTTGATTGGCATTGTTCTCAAGTTTTTGACTTTTTCCATCGGTAGTGCATGAAAAATGAGTGCATGAGAAGCTAATAAAAAAGAGAAACAAGAGAAATGAAGTCGGCATTTTCATGGTCATGGTTTTGGGAAGAAGGTCGGGATATTATTAAGTCTGGGCAAATTCAGCGCAAAGTTTGGACGCTTTTACTTTTTTGGCTGATGTAGCACTTCTTTTCTATGTAAATTGAGCCAAAACTCACCATCCATGAACTCTGAAAAAGTCCGCTTCCTCAACTTTGAAAATCACGAACTCTCTGCTCGTTTGGAGTTGCCTGTTGACAACAAACCTCATGCATTTGCGATCTTTGCTCATTGTTTCACCTGCAATAAAAACCTCACCGCCGTTAAAAACATCGCCCGATCGTTGACCCAAGAGGGCATCGCCGTGCTGCGTTTTGACTTTACGGGATTGGGTGAAAGCGAGGGCGACTTTTCGGAAAGCAATTTTTCTTCGAATGTCAACGACCTCTGCGCAGCCGCCAAGTATTTAACAGAAAACCACCATGCACCACAGCTTTTGATTGGTCATTCTCTTGGTGGTGCTGCGGTGCTTCATGCAGCCCATGAATTGAGTTCCATTAAAGGAGTGGTGACCATCGGTGCTCCTTCAGCCCCACAACACGTTACCCATCTCTTAAAACAAGGCATTGACGAAATCGAGCAAAAAGGAGAAGCCGAGATTAATATTGGTGGCCGACCTTTTCAAATCAAAAAGCAGTTTTTGGAAGACCTTGCTGATCAAGAAGGGAAACATGAAATTAAGGCATTGAGAAGAGCCTTGTTGGTTATGCATAGTCCGCAAGACACCATTGTTGGCATTCAAAATGCCGCCGAAATTTACACCGAGGCCCACCACCCAAAAAGCTTTATTTCCTTGGATGGAGCCGACCACCTTTTGTCCAACAAAGCCGACTCGCTCTATACCGGAAGAGTGATTGCTAATTGGGCAAGTCGTTACCTCCATCAACCCGAAAAAGAAAGCATCCACACCCAACATCAAGTAGCCGCCCGTTTAGCAGGAGACGACCACTTCACAACCGAAGTTCAAAGTGGACAGCATTCCTTCCTTGCCGACGAGCCGAAAGACATTGGCGGGAAGAATTTGGGACCATCGCCATATGACTTGCTATGTTCTGCATTGGCCGCATGCTCATCCATGACCATGCAGATGTATGCCAAAAGAAAGGAATGGCCTCTTGACGAAGTACTCACTCATGTCACTCATCGCAAGGAAGAGCGTCAAACCGAAGCTGGTAAAACAATTAAAGTTGACGTTTTTGAAAAACACATTGAAATGGAAGCCCCTTTTCTAACGGAAGAACAAACGGAGCGCATAAGGTCCATTGCATCTAAATGTCCGGTTCACCGCACATTGGAAGGTGGTGCTGAGATTAAGGTAGGTTCCAATTTAGAGGCGAAAGATCAACGCTGAATGCATGGGATGATGAGCAGTTGAGTGAAGGATTGAATAGTGGTTAGTGGGGATTATTCTTCATCCACAAACTCAGCGTATGCATCCACAAAGTGGGGCTGATAATTCTTGTTCGACAAGAAAAACTTATTGACCTTCGAAACGCTGGATGGCAGGTTGGGGGTGGGGGGCTAGGGTGGGGCCCGCGAGGGCCGTGTTTTGTAGGGTCTGCGAGAGACATTTTTTTAAAACACCCAAGCTATACCAACCCACTGAAAAATCAAAATTCAAGAAGCTGCAATTTGTGAATGGCCTTCTTTATTTTGCAAATGATGTAAACCCTAGCTCCTTCTTTCCTTTCCGCTGTCAACCTTTCCATTCATACCTCCTACTTTCTTTCAATATGTCAACCTTTCCCATTAACCCACCACCCCTTCCCAATCACGTCAAGGCTGTCAGTAAACTGCCTCGAAGCCTTCAATTTCAATAATAGATCCAGCTCCAACATTACTCATACCTCATTCAACACGACTCAAGCTATTCCTCTATCTCATCCTGACATCTCCCAAAAATTCACCCAACCCAAAAGCAGGTATGCGGCTCGATTCTACTACTTTTGATGCATGAAAAGGAATTGGAAAATGGTCCTGACTGGACTGGTATTGGTAGTAGCACAGCTCAACTCCCTTGCTCAAAACGAGATTAAAGTAATGAGTTACAACATCCTGAATTATCCTCAAGGCGATATCCCTAACCGAGAAGATACCCTTGCTCTGATTTTGGATTATGTGCAGCCCGATTTATTTTTAATTCAAGAACTGAAATCAGAAGAAGGCTACAACACGATCTATAATAGCTGTTTTACAGGCCTCGATGATCCGTTCGCACAAGTGACATATGTTCCACAAAACTCCAACCCCGGGTCGTCTTGGCCTCTCCAACAAAGCTTGATTTACAACGAACGCATGTTTGGCCTCGCGGAGGAAGGAATTCGAACAAGTCCTGTGCGCGATATGAATCGTTACAAGCTGTATTTAAAAGATGAAGGACTTTCATTGGGGGACACCACTTTTCTTCATGTGTTTGTAGCCCACTTGAAAAGCAGTCAAGGTTTCAACAATGAGCAACTTCGCTTGGAAATGATGGAGGCATTTACGGCATACTTCAACACACTCCCTCCCGATGCTTTGGCAATTTTTGGAGGTGATTTTAACCTCTACTCAAGCGACGAACCGGCCTATCAATTGCTCCTATCACCCAATAACCTCCTCCAATGGCAAGACCCCATCAACGCCCCAGGAGTTTGGTCGAATGGAAGTTATCCCTTCAAACAGATTCTCACGCAAAGCACCCGAACTTCCTCTGTTTTTGGAGACGGCGCTGGCGGAGGAATGGATGATCGCTTCGATTTCATCATGGCCACCGATGCACTCATGAACCAAAACAGCGCAATTCACTACCAGGTGAACAGTTATGATGCCCTGGGAAATAATGGATCGTGCTACAACCAAAGCATTACCAATTGCGATGAAGACAATCCTGTTCCCAACTATCTACTGAACGCCTTGTACTACATGAGCGATCACCTTCCCGTGGTGATGAACTTGGAAACGGACCTCAATTTGAGCACTCCAGAAGAGATTACCAAACCTGCCTTGCGAGTGAGCGCAAGCACGATCCAAAGCAACAGCATCCACTTTAACCTACTTTGTGAAATCAATCAAAAAGTAAGTATTGAACTTCACGACGCGAGTGCTAGATTAGCTTTCAAATCGGAACAATTCGCCCATGCGCCAAGAAGCCGTTTTGAGCTTCCAGAAATGAACCCAGGGGTTTACTTTCTTCGGTTGACAGGAAAAGATGGAATTCCGGTAACAACAACATTTATCATTCAATAACTATGAGAATCGTAGCATTTTTTGTTGCGTGGATGAGCGTGATGATAACATCTGCTCAAGACCTTGCTGAATTTGGGGTGGATACCACTCAAGCATTACCAAGTGGATTAGCGGTGGGGGCTTTTACTCCTACTGTCCAACATAACACTTGGTCAGACCAACAAATTACCACTCCAAAAGCGGGTGAACGTCAACTTTTGTTCTTTTATAAAGGCGCTTGGAATAACAAGGCGAAACGTTTTCTTCTGGATTTACAAGACTCCCTCCAACACGATAAAATCAAACTCATCGTACTCACCCCAGAATTGGAAGGTTCTACCAAAAGAAGCGAGAAAGCGCTCGAAGGTCTCACGGTATGCACGGTGTCAAAAGAAACCATGCAACTCTACGAAGTGGCATTTACACTTCGTCCGCAATTCAGCAACTTGCTCAAGCTCTTTCAGTTTTACAACACCGAAAAGCGCAACGAAGGATCAGGAGATGTGCTGCCGGCTAATGCAATGTACTTGGTGAGCAAAAGTGGCAAACTTCTTTGGCGCTATTTCAGTTTCGATCATCGCCATTTTCCCAGTGTAGAAGAAATTAATGCCGTCAAATAAGCATTTCCATCCTTCCTTTCTTACCTTGAGGGCATGAATCGACTCCTCTTTATTCCAACGGTGTTC
Source organism: uncultured Comamonadaceae bacterium (assembly GCA_964649515.1). GTDB lineage: Bacteria > Bacteroidota > Bacteroidia > Flavobacteriales_D > Sanyastnellaceae > CALKGK01. Next base: position 39,017 of record CAZYPV010000011.1, read on the forward strand.
TTGTTCGGACTGCTTGGCGCTGCCTGTTTTCGTGCTGATGGAAATGGTCTTGAAAAGAAAAATCAAGGACTTGAAGTGGTGAATCTGCCTTTTCAGGACACCCTTATTGTGAACACTCAAATCTATGCCGAGAAAGACAAAGAGGTGCTTGACTTGGACGTTTACAATTTCATGAATTCTGCAGAGGAAGCCCCCAAGCCTGTGCTCTTTTTTGTGCACGGTGGCGGTTTTTATACGGGGACGAGAAAGGAACCGGACATCGATGAATATTGCCGATGGTTTGCCAAAAAAGGGTTCTTGGTAGTCAATATTTCTTACCGACTCTATCTCAAAGGCCAAAGCTTTCATTGTGATCAACCCAGTTCTGAAAAAATCAATGCATTTCGAACTGCCGTGAGCGACCTTAGGTCAGCAACGGACTTCATATTAGAGATGTACGACGAAAAGATTGAGCGCGACCAAGTATTCATCTCCGGCTCTAGTGCTGGAGCGGAGGTCGTATTGCATGCTCCCTATTGGGATGCCAAAATCATGAACTTGGACCAACCTGATTTGGACAAAAATTTTAAATACGCCGGAGTGCTCGCTTTTGCCGGTGCGATGGTTGATACCTCTTTGATTACAAAGGAAAACATGGTACCCACGATGATGTACCACGGTACTTGCGATCCCTTGGTTCCTTACGGCACAGCCATTCATCATTTTTGTCCGGAAACCAGTGTTGGCGGACTACTCTTGCACGGATCGAGGAGTATTTACACGCGGCTCACGGGACTCATGGGCACGGTTGAACTCATCTCCACTTGTGGGGGGAAACACGGTCGAGCAGTTGCACCTATTCGCGAGAGCAAAGAAGAATTACTCTTATTTATGCAACGCTGTATCCGCGGAGAGCATTTCAATCAAAAGCTCATGATTGAAGGGGATTTGAGTAAATGTAAATATGGTAAACAATGGAGTTGTGATGAATAAATGGAGTTTAATTTTTTCAACCCTTGGGGTGATGTATTTGCTCAACGCAAACGGCCAAAGCAATTATTTTCAACAACTCGAACACCATCGGGACAGTATCAACCATCATTTCGCTAATCCTGAAACCAGTATTTTAGACAGTGCCTTGATTCCAACTTTTGACCATCTCCCCTTTTTTGAAATGGACAGCACATTTCGAGTGAAGGCAATATTCAAGAAAGCCAAGAAACGGAGAACAATTGTGATGAAAACCAGCACCGACCGGATGGCCGAATACCTCGTTTACGGCAGTATTTTATTTGAGTTGAAAGGAGAAAAGTGCAAACTTACGGTCTACCGAAACAAGGCTCACACCACTCATCCCATTTATAAAGATTATCTCTTTTTGCCTTTCACGGACCTCAGTACGGGTGAAGAAAGCTACGGGACTGGCCGTTATTTAGATTTACGTATTTCTGACCTCGATGACCTGACTATTGACTTCAATTACTGCTATGCTCCCTATTGTGCATACAGCGATCGGTACAGTTGTCCCGTTCCTCCTTCGAACAATCACATCAATGTGAAAATTTTGGCTGGTGCAACTGGCATTTTTGAGCATTGACCCAGTTTTTGTTGAGGTCGCTGCGCTCGGGTTGAGGTCGCTGCGCTCGGGTTAAGGGCGCTGTGCTTGGGTTTAGTTTGCTGAAGTTTTGTGATACGGCTCCTGAGTTCACACTATTTGATCATTACCCAATTCTCATTGAGGGCTCCACTGGCGGAGGGCGCTGCGCTCGGGTTAAGGGCGCTGTGCTTGGGTTTAGTTTGCTGAAGTTTTGTGATACGGCTCCTGAGTTCACACTATTTGATCATTACCCAATTCTCATTGAGGGCTCCACTGGCGGAGGGCGCTGCGCTCGGGTTAAGGGCGCTGTGCTTGGGTTTAGTTTGCTGAAGCTTTGTGATCCGGCTCCTAAGTTCACGGTATTTGAACATTAACCCAATTCTCGTTGAGGGTTCCACTGGCCAAGGTCGCTACGCTCGGGTTAAGGGCGCTGCGCTTAGTTTTAGACTGATCTTCGCTTCGCTCCTGTTAAGTTTAATGAAACTTTGTGAATGAAACTCCTGGGCTTACGAATGAAAGAGCGCTTTTGTGTTTAGCACCTTACTTTTGTGCAAAGGTAAATTATGGCCGAATTTTCATTTGAAAAATTGCATGTTTGGAAAGAAGCTTGTGAATTGAGTAAACGA
>CAZYPV010000011.1:41318-61937 GCA_964649515.1 uncultured Comamonadaceae bacterium
CCGAGCGAACCAACCTAAACCCAAGCGAAGCGCCCTCAACCCGAGCGAAGCGACCTCAACCCGAGCGAAGCGACCTCAACCCCAAACGGAATTTACTTCACCAACTTCTTGTAACGAATACGGGTCGGACCAGTATCCCCCAAACGCTTCTTCTTGTTCGCCTCATATTCAGAATAAGTACCCTCAAAGAAAACCACCTCTGAATCGCCTTCGAAGGCCATGATGTGTGTACAAATTCGATCCAAGAACCAACGATCGTGAGAAATCACTACCGCACAACCTGCGAAACTCTGAATTCCTTCCTCTAAAGCACGCAGGGTATTCACATCAATATCGTTGGTTGGCTCATCCAAAAGAAGCACATTCGCCTCGGTTTTCAGGGTCATCGCCAAATGAAGTCGGTTTCGCTCTCCACCAGAAAGAACACCACATTTCTTTTGTTGATCTGATCCGTTGAAGTTGAACTTCGAAACGTAAGCTCTTGAGTTGACGAGCTGACCACCGATCTCGATGTGTTCGTTTCCACCCGAAACAACCTCGTAAATGCTCTTGTTGGGATCGATCTCAGCGTGCCGTTGATCAACATAGCCGATTTTCACCGTTTCACCAATCACAACATCTCCCCCATCGGTGCTTTCTTCACCCATGATCATTCGGAAAAGCGTTGTTTTACCAGCACCGTTCGGACCAATGATCCCCACAATTCCGGCCGGTGGAAGCGAGAAGTTGAGGTTTTCGAACAAGAGACGGTCTTCAAAGCCTTTTTTCAAGCCAATGCCTTCGATAACTTTGTTTCCGAGTCGCGGACCATTGGGAATAGGGATCTGCAAACGGGCCTCTTTCTCTTTGCCTTCCTGCGCCATCATGGCATCATAGTTTTGAAGACGAGCTTTGTTTTTGGCGTGACGACCTTTCGGATTCATCTGCACCCACTCCAACTCGCGCTCCAATTCTTTTCTGCGCTTGGATTCTTGTTTCTCTTCCTGGGCCAATCGCTTTGATTTTTGCTCAAGCCAAGAAGTATAGTTCCCTTTCCAAGGTATTCCTTCTCCACGGTCCAACTCGAGAATCCAGCCCGCTACATTGTCCAAGAAGTAACGGTCGTGAGTTACCGCAATCACTGTTCCTGAATATTGTTGAAGGTGTTGTTCAAGCCAGTGGATGGACTCGGCATCCAAGTGGTTGGTGGGCTCATCGAGCAAGAGTACGTCTGGATTTTGAAGCAATAATCGACAAAGGGCTACCCTTCTTCGTTCACCCCCAGACAAATTTTTAATAAGCGCATCTTCTGGCGGACAACGTAAAGCGTCCATAGCGATGGCCAATTTCGTGTCCAATTCCCAAGCACCAAGGGCATCAATGCGATCTTGTACCTGTGCTTGACGATCCATCAAAGCCTCCATTTTGGCGGGGTCGTTCAGAATTTCTTCATCCATGAACTTGTTGTTGATCTCCTCGTATTCAGCCAATACATCAACAATCTCTTTTGTTCCTTCTTCCACAATTTGCCGAACCGTCTTTTCATCATCCAACTGCGGTTCCTGCGGTAGATAACCTACGGAATATCCATCACTCCAAACCACATCGCCTTGATATGCATCATCCAAACCAGCAATGATCTTCATCACCGTTGATTTACCCGATCCGTTCAAACCAATGATTCCAATCTTTGCTCCGTAGAAAAAGGAGAGGTAAATATCTTTTAGAATGTGTTTTCCAGTGGGGGTGGTCTTGTTCACCTTCACCATTGAAAAGATGACTTTTTTATCGTCTGACATGTTGTGTTCTCATTAAAGGATGTGGGTACAAAAATGAGACAATTTTGGGTGAGAAAAAAGATTCTTTTTTAGGTGGATGAACTCATCAAAGCATACCGCAACATCACCACCCCAGTGTCAAATGCTTCGCTTGAAATTAAGCTCCATTTGGAACGCACTCGTCCCTGAGGAAAAAGAGGAATTCCACTTCCCAGAATAACGGGAATGATCGCCAGTTCCATTTCCTCCACAACTCCATTGGCCAAACAAGAGTGTACGGTTTCACCCCCACCTAAAAGCCAAATGCCCTTCTTTGAGATCGAACGCAATTCATCCATAAATTGCTCATCAAAATGGTCAATGATTTGAGTTTTCAGACTCCGCACCTCCACATTTTTGCTTGAGGAAAGGACCATCGTTTCACATTTGGGATAAGGCCAGTCAATGCCAAAGCTGAGTATTTTCTCATAACTCTTCCTTCCCATCAAAATCACGTCAATCCCCGAAATGAAGCGGTGATATCCATAGTCGTATCCTTGTGGGCTGGGGATTTCTTCCAAAAAATCAATCCCACCTTCTTCGTCAGCAATAAATCCGTCCAGACTCTGTGCAATATAAAGTTACATCGTTAAATTTCAATTATTTGAGCCATACCACGATTCTGCGTATTGTTTAAAATTATCGAGAATGGCCTGCCAACCAGCACGTTGCAATTCCGCATCGTTGTCGTGTTCAATTTCAAAAACCTCGGTCAATTTTACGGCGTCTCCTTCTACTTCAAAAGCGATGCTCACTTCTCGCCCATCGTTCAATTGTTTGCGAATGAATGCATGATCTTCGATCTCCATGTATTTCCCATCAAAATCAAAGCCCATGCTCCCATCTTTGGCCTCCATGCGCCAGGAAAAAGTTCCTCCAGGAAAGAGATGGTTTGAGGCTTGCGGACACTTCCACGATTCATGGGCAAAGTTCCATTTTGTGATGTGTTTCGGGTTGGTCCACAACTCCCACACTTGTGAAATTGGGGCGAGAATCAATGTGCTTACAGTTACCTTTGAAATCATGATATTGAATGAATGACGAACAGAATTATCTGTGAGAATTTAAGGATATATTTGTTTACCAGTAGTATTCTTCGAGTAATTTTATCGAAGCTGCTCAACGAGAATGTGCGAACAAAGTAAAATCAAGCTGCACATATCAATTCGAGATAAAACAACGTTGATAAAACACTAAAAACAACGCTTAAAACGCACGATGCATTTCTTCCCCCAAAACTTTCGGACGATAAGAAGTTGTCCCTCCATCCCCACCCTTGAGTGTATCTTCCTTGGCGCACTGTTCTTCTTTACGCTGCAAATTCAAGCACAAAATCAAAATACCTTCACCATCAGCGGCACGATTACCGATGCCAATACGGGAGAAACCTTGATTGGAGCGACGGTTTATGAAAAAGGCCATTCGCGAGGAACCAGTGCCAACATTTACGGTTTTTACAGCTTGAGTTTGCCAAGCGATACGGTAGAATTGATCTATTCTTTTGTGGGATATCAACCCGTCAAATTTCAATTCATTCTCACCAAAGATGAACGAAAAGATGTGGCACTCATCCCAGGAGCACTCCTCGGAGAAGCGGAGATCATCGAATCGAAAGAAGAACGCATCGAAGAGAGTACCCAAATGGGAAGCATTACGCTAGACATGTCCAAAGTCAATGCCCTACCCGTTTTATTGGGTGAGCGCGATTTGATGAAGACCCTCCAACTGCTTCCTGGAGTTCAATCGGGAACCGAAGGCGCTAGCGGTATTTATGTGAGGGGTGGCGGACCCGATCAAAACCTCATCCTTTTGGACGGAGTGCCCGTGTACAATGCATCTCACCTCTTTGGATTCTTTTCCGTTTTTAATGCCGATGCGATCAAGAATGTGGAGTTGATCAAAGGAGGCTTCCCCGCACGATACGGTGGCAGGTCGAGCTCGGTTGTGGACATTCGAATGAAAGAAGGGAACATGAAGGAGTTCAAAGGAAGTGGTTCTATCGGACTCATTGCAAGTAAACTCACCCTTGAAGGTCCCATTAAAAAAGACAAAACTTCTTTCATTGTTTCCGGACGAAGAACTTACATCGATTTGCTCGCTCGTCCGTTCATCGCAGCGAATTCAGACGGTGGGACGGGAGGATATTTCTTTTATGACGTCAACACCAAAATCAACCACATCATCAACCAAGACAATCGGGTTTACCTCAGCGCCTATTTTGGTAGGGATCAAGCTTTTGCGCGGTATGACGACACTTTTGGGAATAACCAGCGAGAACGGTTGGACGCTCGCATTACATGGGGAAACACCATATTGGCTGCCCGCTGGAACCGAATTTTGAACACCAAAACCTTTTTTAACCTCACCGCCACTTACAGCCAATACCGCTTTCTGAACGATTACGAACTGGAATACTTCAATAACGACATTGAGGAGCGGTCTTTGTTTCGCTATGATTCTGGTATTGACGACCTCGGACTGAAATTCGATTTGGATTACCTTCCCAATGCCAATCACACCGTCAAAACGGGAGCAGTTTACACCTATCACACCTTCACACCGGGAATCAATGTTTTTGAATACGAAAATCAAGAAGCACTTCAAGACACCACCTTCGGCTCCAACGATGTGTATGCTCATGAGTTTGCGCTTTGGGCCGAAGACGACTGGAGCATCACGGAAAAATTAAAGGTGAATGCCGGTTTGCATCTTAGCGGTTTTCATGTTCGAGATGAATTCTATTTCAATCCCCAAGCCAGATTAGCTGCACGTTATCTTTTGCCGAAAGGCTTGTCATTGGGCGAAAACGCATCCATCAAAGCATCTTATTCAAGAATGGTTCAATACCTCCACCTGCTCACCAACAGCAGCATTGGTTTGCCCATTGATTTGTGGTTGCCTGTTACCGACCGTGTTCCCCAGCAAATTAGCGATCAGGTGTCTTTGGGTTATGCTACTTCCTTGAACGACATGTATTCTTTGAGCATTGAAGGCTACTACAAAACCATGCAAAACGTCATTGAATACCGAGATGGAGCTTCCTTTCAAGGCAGCGGTGAAAACTGGGAAAACAAAGTAGCCATTGGCGATGGTGAAGCATATGGTGCCGAGGTCTTGCTGATGAAAAACTTAGGGAAATTCACCGGTTGGGCGGGGTACACCTTGAGCTGGAGCTGGCGAGAATTCGAAGACCTGAACTTTGGAAATCGCTTCCCGTACCGCTATGATCGAAGACATGACATCGGCATTGCGTTGACCTATAAACCCAACGATCGGGTTGATTTCGGACTCGTTTGGGTGTATGGAACAGGAAATGCTGTTTCACTGCCTGTGGCCCGTTTTGAACCTCAACTTTTTTCTCCATCGATTGAAGGAAACTCCTCGGGAAGCTTTTTCAACGGTGCGGAATACATCGATGAACGGAACGGATACCGAATGCCCGCCTATCACCGATTGGATTTTGGAGTGAACTTGCACAAAGCGACGAAATATGGACAACGGACGTGGAGTTTCGGCTTGTATAATGCCTATAATCGACAAAACCCCTTCTTCCTTTATTTCAAAAATGAAGGTTCGGGGAATCGTGGCTTGTACCAGATTTCTCTTTTCCCAGTGATTCCAGCCTTCACCTATAATTTTGAATTTTAAGCATGAAAAATCAACTAAGAACATTCATCTGCATCGGCCTCGTGGCGCTTCTTTCTGCCTGCGAAAAGGAGATTCCTTATTTGGGTGATGACATGGACCAACAGCTTGTTCTTGTGAGCTACATTGAAGCTGGAGACGATAAGGTTCGCTGTTCTTTGAGCAGCACGGCATCCATTTTGAACGATGAAGAAATTGTTTATTACACCGACGCTACGGTTCAAATCACCAAGAATGGAAATGTGATCGGAAATGCGGTTTCCATGGGCGATGGATGGTATGAAATCCCTGTAGAAGTGCTTGTTGGTGATGAATTTCGTATTCAAGCCGAGCGAAGTGGTTTCGCCACCGTTTCAGCAGTGAGCACCGTCCCTCCTGCTCCCAGTGGTTTTGAACTGGTCGATTTGAGCGTTCTTGATGACGGTTACAGCGGTGGATACCGAGCGAGATTGAGCTTTGACGATCCTTCGGGAAACGATTATTATCAACTTTTGGTTTATGAAAATTCCCCTTTTTCTCCTCCTTACACCATTGGCTTCTCCAGCAGTAACCCCATTTTTCAAGATGAAGATGGTTTTGGTGAAAGTGAATGGTACTACAACAATGAAGCGTTCTTTACAGATGAGCTTTTTGAAGGCGATCGGGCTACATTCGATATTGACTTTTATACCAGTTCTAACGACGTAAAAATTCAACTCCTTCGATGTTCAAGAGAATTCTACCTCTATCAGAAAAGCGTGATTGAATATCAACGAACTTCCGGCGATTTCTTCGCTCAACCGGTTCAAATCTTCAGTAATGTAGAAGGTGGAATCGGTGTTGTGGGGGCTTATGCTTTTTCGGAAATTGACCCCATATAAAAAGGAGGCTATCTAGGCCCCCTTTCTTGTTTTCTTTTCCGATATGAACTCAACAATGGTCTACCAACTCACGCTGTAAGTATTGCCGTTGAGGTAAATGTTTGCTTGCCGATTTCCCAAAAAGTCAACAGTACCAGAATAGTTGATGTCTTCTATGTTTTCGCCAACCCCAGTAAAGGTAAAATCACTCGAACCTCCGGTGATGACATGGTCTTCCTTATCGATAAATATCAAGGAGTTAAAACTGAAGGTGGTTTCAACTTGTTCTCCGTTTTGAACAATCACTCCTGTTCCTGATTTACTGCTCGAATCGTTCCAAGTGTAAAAACTGTCTTGTGAATTGAAACCGGATAGAGTTCCTGTTTTGCTTCCACTGGCGTTGGACTCCCAGCGCGGACCCTCATATCCCGTGGTAAAATTGGATTGGAATAAAAACCCAGTAAGTTCGTCGTTCACGCACAAGGTTGTTCGCACTCCTTCAACCGTTCTGTGGTAGTAACGCTGTCCCCAAGTTCGACTCCAATCAAATGAATACGCAACTTCATTATCGCATTGCGCAAACTGGGCAAGCACTACGTTATTGTGCATGGACTTGGTCTCTTCTTGAACGTCTTCTCCCTTATCGGTAATGGAGGCCGTTAGCATGTCCACAACTTGCTGGTCGGTAACTTCTACAGTTTTGTCTCGCCGACAAGCACTCAGGCTGATGGCGATGATAGCTAGGCAAAGGGTACTTTTGGTGATGATAAATTTCATGGCGTTTAATTTTTCGTTGTCTTTAGGACGCTATTCATCCTCAATGGTTTAATCGCAAGTCAATTTTCGTGCCTAAAAGTATTTCCCAACATCATCGAAAAGTTCCAATCCTCCTCAAAATCAAGAAAGTTCGATTTCATCAGTAGCGACTAGAGGTCCAAATACATCTGCACTTTCGTATGTGCTTGTCCGTTTTGTTTGAAAAATTTAGGGATCACTCCAGCGGGTTTGAAGCCCATCTTGTTGTACAAGGTTATCCCGATGAGATTACTGCTATACGTATCCAACCAAAGCAGCTCCAACACGGGGTTGTTTTTCGCCCACTCAACGGCCGCTTTCATCATAACACTTCCAATACCTCGGTTTCTAGCGTCCAAAACCAGGCCTATTCCGAGCATCGCTGTGTGTTTGGTTCTTGCTCGTTTTGATCCCACTAAATCTACATTCCCAATGATTTTCCCTTCTTGTTCTGCCAATAAAAGGATGCTGTTGTCAGAAGAATTCAATCGCTCAATGAGGGCTCTTTCTTCTTCCAAAGTGTTATTGTATTCATTCACCAAAAGAGGGATGGTGTCGCTCCCTTCGATGTACCTTTTCTTGATTTCAATCAGCGCTGCGGCATCATCAGAAATAGCAGGACGTATGATAAAATGCCGTCCGCTTCTATCGATGTACTCTTCTGCCGATGGCAAAGAATAAGTCATGAATTGTTGTTTTTAGTCTTTTCAATAAGCAGCCTATTTCGCTTGACAACGAACGAGGCCATTCGAGGTTCTACAGGACTAAAGTTCTGTATATCATCCACAAACTTGCATCGAAATATAAGAAAAGTTATTCCTTCAAACACAAGTACTTATATAATTGTATCATGAACACTTTGTTTGCTCCCCGAATAACCGAAGATTGGGGTTGATGCATGCTTCTGGGAGTGACATGCATTGTCCTGAACTTTTAGCAAAGGAATAGAATATCTTTTATGATTGATTTATATGCTATTTATTTGATCGAACGGAATGAATCATTCTCAGTGCTCGTCCCCTTTACATCCCGAACACTTCACCCGCTCATGACGCTTTTTTGGCTATCTTGCTGATCAATGAAACTAAAACTATTCTTTTTCTTGATTTTACTCCTTCCAATGGGGGTTTCAGGGCAGCTATCGGACAAAGAAATTCTGCAAAAAGTTGATTCTGCATGGGACTATCTCGACTACGGACTCGCTCCCGAGAAAGCACGTAAATTGGCTCAAGAATTGGACGCCATTTACCAAGAAAGCGGCTCTCCCACTGCACGAATTAATGCACTACAAATCACTGGAGAATCTTACTATTATAGTCCGCACATCGACAGCGCCTTGTACTTTTACGAACAAGCCAAGGAGTATTGCAAGGAAGTAGATGACATGAACGAACTTGCTCATACCACCGTTTCTATTGGTTCCATTTTGTCTGAAATGAGTCGCTACGATGAGGCTTGTGCTGAGTTTGAAGAGAGCATCAAAATTCGCGAAAGCATGAATGACACTACTAATCTGGTGTTCATTTACATCAAAAAAGCCTGGACCAACAACATGGCAGACAAGCATGATTTGGCCATGCAGGACTACCTTGTAGCGCTAGAATTTGCTCGTGAGCTCAAAGACACAACAGATTGGGCCAATGCTTTGAACGGAATGGCCATTGTTCAAAAGAAACAAAGAAATCTTGAGAAGGCCGAAGAATTGTTTCTCCAAGCAATTGCCCTGCAAGAAGCCAGTGGTGACCTCTTTGGAAAGTCGGCCTCTGAAGGAAATTTGGCCATGGTGTACAAGTCTATGGGTCAATACGAGCGGGCCTATTCCATGTACCCTCCACTCGTGAAATTGTATGCGGAAGAAGGTTTCGACTTGGGGGTGATGTCGTGCAGCATCAACATGGCCATCTGCAGCAATTACTTGGGAGAATATCGGAGAGCCATCAATGAAGGAAAAAAAGGTGAAACCCTTGCCGTGAACAACTCCCAAGCAGAAAGTGCATGCGACATCAGCAACGAAATTGCGAAAGCTTACCTTCATCTCAACATCCTGGATTCAGCCATGATTTGGGCAAAAAAAGCAGCCTTCCTTTCAAAAGATAATTTCTCCCTTGAGAAGGAAATGGCCAATGCGCTCACTTTGAGTGAAATCCACAAAGCGCAGGGAAATCACCTCCTCGCTTTGAATGAATACAAGCGCTATTCCGCTGTAAAAGACAGCATTTTTGAAACGGAAAAATCCAAACAAGTCCTCGATCTTCAAGCCAAATACGAAACCGCTGAAAACGAACGCCAAATTGCCATCTTGGAAGCCGATGCGAAATTGAAAGACCAGGCCCAATTCACCTTGATTTTAGGCCTGCTCTTTGTCTCCATCGGTGCTTTTGCCATCATCAATCGCGAAACAAAACGACGAAAAAAGGCTCAAGAACTGCACGAATCTGAAATCAAGAGGGCTCACTTGGAACAAGAAAAATTGCAAAACGAGTTGGAGTTCAAAAATCGAGAACTGGTTTCAAAAGCCCTTCACATCGCACAGAAAAACGAAATGCTTTCCGAAATTCAAGAAAGACTTCAACAACATCAGGAGGAGGCAGAGAACAACGGCTCTGAAGTGGATCGGGTGATTCGAACCTTGAACTTCGATCAAAAAATGAGCGATCATTGGGACCAGTTTACCCAAACTTTCACGGAAACCAATCCCAATTTCTTTCACGTGCTGAACCAGCAGTTTGACGGACTCACCAAAAACGAGCTTCGTTTGTGCGCACTTTTGAAAATGAACCTCAGCACCAAAGACATCGCCAACATGCTGAACATTTCTGATGATGGAGTGAAAAAAGCCCGCTATCGCCTTCGAAAAAAACTCGATCTTCAAACCAATGAGAGTTTGGACGACTTCATCTTTAAGCTCGATTCTCGGGCTTTCTCTGTTTAATTCTTCTTTCTTTTATTTCGCTTTGAAGGCATTGGGATAACGATCAATAAAGCTACCAAACATGGAGCCTTGGTGTCGCTTTGCATACATTTCCGTGAGTGCCTGACGAGGTTGATCGACCCATTGAGCAATCAAATCGTGTTTCTGATAATTGATGCCTTTTTCCAAATAAGCTTGCTTCAACTCTCCCATGTAATGTTCGAAAATGTACAGGTTCTCGTTGAGCCATTCCTCAAATGCCGCTTCACTCAAATCAAGCTTTCCTGAGCTAAAGAAGGGCGTTTTACCTTCTTCTTTTCTCGAAGTTACTGTCAAAGGCTCTTGCTTTTCAGCGGGAGTTTCTCCGGTGATCATGGACATCAATGCGTCGATCTGAGCTTGTAAATCGTCGATTTGACGCTGCTGTTTTTCAAGTTGGTGTGCGAGGTCGTTTTGATTTAAACCTACGGCCACGTTAATGAGGGTCATGCTTCTGCCTTGGCTTTCATCCCACGCCACGCCAATGATTTGGGCATAATCGCTCACTTGCATTTCTTCCTTTTTCTTGGCAATGGCCGTTCCGTCTTGGGCTCCACTGGGCAAAATGTAGTCGCCCACGCCCACTTCACCAATCACCCAAACGGGAACCTGACCAACGAAGGCCACCATTTCCATGTTTTCGCCATTTCCTTCGGCGGCATTGCCCAGAACAATCGGGTTGGATGAAATCACCATGAACTGGTCAGCAAGGCTGGTGTTCTTCGTAATCTTACCTCCTATCACCCCAACAACATCTCCTTTTTTGAAGGATTCATTGGGGTTCAATTTGGGTAAATACTCAGCATAATCGGCTCCTCCTGATCGAAAATAAACACCTCTGGATTCGGTATAATAATCGGCCAAATTCTGATGGTGCACCCCGTAAACCACAAGATTGGTGGCAATAATACCCGCTTCACCGAAGTCAAACTGCGCAGAACAAGCAATCCCTTCTGCGGTCATGAAGGCGATGTCAATGTAGTACAAGGCAAATTCCCAATCGTATTCAAAACTCTCATACAAATCAGTAAATGTTTGTCCTTCAATGGCTCCTTGAATACCGTTAGCATCTGCAAAGGATAGGTAGTTGTTGGTATTGTCGCCATATCCATCTACCCTAATGTACACTCCTTGATCTGCCCCATCAATGCACAAGGGATAGTTTGTCGGACTGTTCGCACTTCCGCTCAAATCGGCGGTAATGTGAACTCGGTTGTTCAAGTCACTTTCCCCTGAAACACTGATGGTATTGAAAGATGCATTGCCTCCAAAAGTGCTGTTTTGACTCACCACCAAATCGCTCACAATGGCGGTATTGTTGACCTGTAGTACTCCCTCCATCATGGTGGTTCCGCCAATGAAAACATCGCCGTTCAAATAGCTCTCTTCATCTACGGAGATGCTGCTGAAATTCGTACTTCCATTAAAGGTAGCATCACCGTTGAAGGTCGATAATCCGTTAACAGTAAAATCATTTTCGAGCACCGTATTCCCATCAACATTCAAATCACCTTCCAAATTACTTGTGCCATCCACCAGTAAATCCCCGGTCAGGTGAGTATTGGAGGCGTTTCCTACGGTTAGATCTCCCCCCAAAAAGCTCTCTTCATCTACGCTCAAACTGCCTGTTGCGGTGATGTTTCGATGAAATGCGTAAGGAACAAAAAGCAGCTTTTGTTCGCTCAAATCACTAAATCCACCAGCACCATAACGAATGCCCACGAGCAGATTGCGCTCACTCCCGTCCCACGAGATCTCGGTGAATCCCGGAGTGTTGATGGGTGTGGTTTCGCCTTGACCAATGATGGTGTTTACCAATCCGTATTCGTCGGTGCTTACACTTTGCATTTCTTGAAACAAGATGTTCCCTTCCCCATCGGTGATGGTGAACAAAAGATCTACGGTGCCATTTGAGAGGTAATTACCAGTGATATCTATGCCCGGCACTTCATCAGCCTCATTATCAATGATGATGGCTTGATAGGAGAGTCCGTCGGTTTGCGCTTGAACCAGCACAGTGAGAAATAGACTAAATACAATGCTGAGGCTGGTTTTGAAAAAAGTGAAGAATTTCATGGTTCTGTTTTAAGTCGTTGAATGCAGCTTTGCGCCGGTGGTGTTGGTTCTATTTGAAGTGTTTTTTGAAGCAGTAATCGCAGGCATTAATGCTCACGGCCAAACCAATACTCAAATGGTGGGCTTTGATTTTTAAGGTTTCGGGATCGTCCTTTTGCCCTATCCCTACTCCACGGCCGTAGGTATATCCTCCGGTCACAGCCAAACGATCGTCCACACAATACATGAAACTGAGCCCTCCTTGTAGGAAGAGAAATGGTCGGTCGAATTGCTCTGCGTCTTTCAGGTCAAAACTGCGGTTGTTGACGTGCTGCCTTCCCTGAAAAAGGAACTGCGGCGATGCATTGGCGTGAACAAGAAGGTGAAAACGTTTTTTCGACCAGAGTTCTGCATCCATGCCCACTTCCAAGCCAATGTAACTCAACTCCCATCGGTAGTTTTTTTGATAAATACTGTCTTGTGAAGCAATGGCATACCGGTAATTGGCGAGTCCTGCCTTCCAATGAAAGATGCTTTCACCCAGCTGTTTCCGGAGTCCGAAATTCAGATGTAATTGTCGGAGCGATACGGCATCTTGCAAACCTTCCCCATCCGAATCTTGATAATCAAATTGGGTGTTGGTGCCTCCCGTTAAGGCGTAGAATTGTTGTGCTTGAATGCCCGTAAAAGGAAGCAAAAGCAAGAGCAATATTAGTGTGTTTTTCATGGGGCACTTGTTTTGATGAAGGTGGAGGTATGGCTTTTTTGGGCTGAAGTGATGAGCAGGAAGTAAACGCCATTCTCGAGGTGATCGGGCAAGTGAAAGCTCATGTTTACAGCGGGAATTTGGGTCTGTTCGAATACCAATCGACCGTTCACATCGCGCAATTGCATGCTCACGGCTTCGTCCACTGCTTCTTCAAAGCGAAGGTGAATTTGGTTTTGAAAAGGATTGGGAAAAGCGCTCAACCGGAGTTCGCTGTTTTGAGCACTTTGCATCTTCAATGAAGGATAAGGCGAAAAGAAACCTTGGAAGGCCTTGAAGCGCGAACTTTCACCCCCACCAATAACACTGCCTTGTCCAACGGCTTGTTGAACAAGAAAACGCTGATTTCCCGCAAAAAAATGAGCCGATTGTCCGGTTGAATTGAGGTTTTGTTTGAGCAATTGAGCTTCTTGTGCCGAACTGTTCCAAGAACAGATCAGGAAGGTCAAGAGAACAAAACCGTGCCGATAGTTGGTGTTGAACATCATGGGACAAATCAACACTGTTTTTGCCGGAAGTCTTTATTTAACGGGTGGACAAAGGGTGGACATCTGAGAAAATGACGCTGCTTTTATTCGAAATGTGTGCTCAGATACCCACATGCACCTAAAATATATTTAGCAAATATTTAGCCTCGGAGAAAGAACGTTTTGATGATTATGTTCTCACCACTTACACGAGGAAGGCCCATGATGTGTCTAACCAATAATATCCCTGCGATCCAACTTCGGATTGTATTGAATTTCAAAATCTTCACCATTCCAAATGGCTTCACAGCTTTTTAAGCGCCATGCCGGACCTTGATTCCAGCGAGTTTCTACCAGGTCTTCAATCAAATCTTCTAGAAATACCCGCTCCCCCTTTTTGAGGTCGGAAGGAATGAGGTAGGCGGCGATGGGCGATCTAAAGTGATAGGGGTAATAGGAAAACCAAGGGATCACACGTTCATACTTGTCGTTGTTATCCATTTTTAAACCTGCCCTAAAATCCCCCACCGTTTTGATTTCACCACTTTCTTTGTGCTGATAGACACAGATGTTCGTGCTGATTTCAGAAGAAGGTTCCACCCTTTTCACCAAAGGCCAAAATCCTGCTGCTACTCCTTCGTTGATGCGCGACTTTCCCCTAGCGGTTTTGATGATTCTCGGTGGAGCAGCTTGCTCATTTTGATTGGTATTCTCCATGGTTGATGATCGTTAAATTGGCTTGTTCAAGGTCGAGTTTGATGCATGCTCCGGGCTGGTTTTTCATGAGTTCCAGCATGGACTCGTCGGTTTCATTTCGGGTGTCCAACACCTTTACTTCACAAGTGGCACAAAAACGTTCAAAAGCCTTTCCTTCCTCCAATTCGTCCCAGGCCAAGCTTTTCGGACAATGGAGTTTTTTGATGAACCTGCCATCGTCGGTAAACAGTTCTTGATGCAGTGGGTCGTATTTCATTTCCAGATGTTGTTTAGCTCAAATATAGGTAATGGTGAGCACTTCTTTGAGGCAGCGAAGAATGAGGCTTCGAGCGCACATGTCAATTCGTCAACCACCATGGATTCCCTGGTTCAGTCCTCACAAGCTTAAATCAAAATCCTCATTCAGTGCCTTTTCAAAAGCCTTCATGTGCTGATAAAACCTTCTCGTTTGTTCATCATACCCCTCCCGTTTCACCTTCATTCGCAACTTTTTCTCCACTTCCAATATACCGAAGTAAAAGGATTTTGAGCTGATGGTAACCCCCATTTGATCGAGCTGTTGCCTCAATGTTTGACGCAAGGTTTTGAGATGTTCAATGCGTGAATGCGCCGATTTCTGATCATGTGCACCCGTTTTTACTTTTTTCAGAAGTCCGCATTCAAAGGAAGCACATTGCCTTGGGCGACGATCGTAGACCTGACATGAGGTGCCGCACAGTTGAGAACAAGGATGAACAAAAAAACCTTGTCCATGAGATTCTTCTATAGGCATCACGTCCCGAACTCTCGAAATTTCCTCCTCATCGAGTTGAACAAAACCAATCAGGGTTCCATCACAACAGAGTCCACAAGACAAACAAATACTGGACAAATCATTCATGGCAATCCTTGAGATTTAAGAGAGTTCAAATAGAATTGAGTCGGTCTCAATCCCCTACTTTCCAAATGACTGCCGATTAAAGTGTCTCTTTCACGTAGATTTTGTGAAGAAAGGTATTTTTTCCGACGATCCAGCGAAGGGCATTACTTTTTCGCCTTCCCAATCCCCACCTTATAATCATCCAAGGTACCACTGATGCGCACGTTCAAGTACTTTACTTTCTTTTTGGGGTCGATTTCAACAATTTCATCCTCGTCTTCCTCTTCCCTTTCCTTAGTACCGAAAATTTTGTTCTTAGCGGCGCCTTTCACCAAACTCCAAGGGATTCTGGCAAAATACTCCATGCTGTCAGTCATGCTTTGGGTGCCGGAAATATCCATGTGACCGAGGGTAGATTCAATGGTCATGTTGGGGATGGTAATGCGTCCGTTCTGGATGTCCATGTGGTTTTGAAGGGTGTCAAACTTGATGCTGGTCAGGTCTTTGTCGCCAAAATAATCCGAAAGCATCATCACTGGATCATAATTCTCCAGTCTTCCATCCAAAACTTGAGCGTCCAAATGCACTTCGGATTGATCGAGGTCGGGCACAAAATCAGGATACACCCGAACATTCCCTGTGATGCTCGCATTGAGCTTGCCATGGAGGTTTTCGGAGACAATGGCGTCCTGACCAAAGTTCTCAAACTTGAACAAGAGCTGATCCAAATCCACACCTTTCAGCTCCATGTTGGGCTTGAAGTAGATTTTGTCGGGGTTGCTGCCGTTGAAGTAGCCGTTCATGGCAATTTGTCCACCAGCCCCATTCATGCTCAAGGTATCGAGGTAGATGAAATGATCTTTGGTGGTTCTCATCTCTCCTTTAACCTGCTTCAAATCAAGTCGATGATAAAGAAAATGGGCAATATCCACGTCAAATCGCATGTCGCTGAAAGGAAGCTCGTAAATGTTGAAGGCTTCGGCGTGTTGCGCTACGTCCTCCTCACTTTTCTGAACCTCTACACTTCCAACGGTGTTCTTTGGCTTTAGGTCGTAATTCGAAAGTGCGTCAAAATCAAAGTATTTCGATTTCAGGCTAAAAGCATTATCGCGCAATTTGATGACTTCATTTTCTCCTAAATAATAGTTCAGATCGATGTCAAAATCGCTTCGTCCAAGTTCACCCTTGAAATTTTGGACGATGATGTGTTCATCCCTAAAATCAAAGTTCCCGCTGAAATTTTCAAAGCGCAAGGGATGCACGTGCATTTTCCCTTCAAACTGATCCAATTGAAGCGCCACACCTTGAAATTTATTCTCTTTGAAATCGAGCTTACTGAGCAGGTGAATGTGCAGATTTTCAATTTCTTCATGGCGATACTCCTTGGGCACGTAATTCTCTCCGCCGTAAGAAAAGAGGTCTTCAAAACGCAGCAATTTTGCCTTCAGGTTGACGTCCATGGCTACTTCACCGTTCAATTCCTCGGCCATCCAAGCGCTGTAATCGTGAACGAGTCCGTTAAAATGAAAGTCGGAATCGTCGATAAAGCCAGTAAAATCAATGATGCTCAAATCTTCATCGTCAATTAAAACGTCGGCATGAAAATCATGCAAGGTGTGCGGATAGTGCTCCAAATCGGCATACAGGTTTTCAATAAAAAACTCGCCTTTGGGTAGGTGCTTGAATTCTGTAAAGGCATTGGCCAGCGCTTCAAAGGAAAAATCCATGCGGAGGTCTTGAATGCGCTCATTCATGCCCGAACTGTCTTGAGGAGAATACTTGGTGAGCTGGGCAATGTCGAGGTTTTTCGAGGCGATGTGCAACTGCGCTTCAACAGGAATATTGGCGTGATGTACGATGGCAGGCAGATCGGAAAGCGTACCGCTAATGTCAATGTCCGAATTCCCCAAGTTCATGGCGAGGGTTTTCAATTCGGCTTTTTTTCCTTGCATCTCCAAATCAATGTCTAAACGACTCAAGGAAGCGGGCAGACTTGCCGACTCCAACGCCAGATTTTCTACTTTGAGCGATGCAAAATAGGCTTGATTCAGTTCTTCCAAGGCGGCTTGGGGTTGATCGATGTCGATGATGTCGTGGAACTTCATGTCCAAAATCACTCTTCCCCGAACGTCTTCCACCTCATCTAAATTCAAAAAACCCACCAGAAAGGGGATGTCAAAATCGGCTTTGAGGTCCATTTCAATCTCGGGTTGCTCAAAGTTTTTGACGCGAAGGTTCCCCAGAAACTCCCCTTCTTCCAAATTGGCACGTATGCCCTGCATGCTGAATTCCATGCTTTCTAGATTTCGGCCTTCTCCGTTGGTAAAACTGCCCGAAAAGCCCATGTCGTCCATTTTCTTCTGGGCGATGGAATTCTCCAAAAAGGCTTCATCTGCCCCAAAGTTGGCTTTAATGAAGGGCTGCCGGCCGTTCGTAGTTGGCCCTACGATTTCTGCATTCAGGTAAATGTTTCCGGCGTTGTTGTAGCGTTCCAAAACAGGGATGATGTCGTGGGGAGCAAAGGCAAAAAAGAGGTCGAAGCTGGGTTTACTACCTTGCAGCTTCAAATCCATGTACATTTCTTCCTTGGTTTGGATGCTTCCCTCCACCAAAAAATCACCGTGCTCCATCACAATGCCCGAGGGTGCAAAGGAGAGCAAGCCGCTTTCATGATCAAAATTAAAATCGGTGTGGAACTCGAAATGTTTGTGCTTGAAATATCCGGTGTCGCCGGCTTGAATGATGTTCAACTCAAAATCACTATCGACGTGGGCGGCGGTGATGCGTTCGTTGGTGTTGAAGCCCCCATTGGCTGAAAAAATGCGGACCTCAATGTTCTGCTGATCTTCTTCCTTCAGATAGTGAAAAGCGAGGTTTTCCAAGACAATTTTCTTGAGATGAACTTCAAGCGCACTCCCTTCTTCCGCAGCTTCCCCATTATCGATGGCTCGTTCCAAATTGGTGCTTCCATCTTCATGCATCACAATATCAAACACTCCTTCCTCCACTTTCAAGGTTTGAATGTCGAATTTCCCCCGAACAATGTCCCACAACTGAAAGCCCAAATAGATGTCGGCCACGTCCAAAATCACGGCAGATTCCGGCTCCTTGCCTTCCCGAATGCTCACATCATCCACTTTCAAAGAGACGTAAGGAAAATTGGCGAAGGGGGCGAGATGCACATCACCCACACGAATTTCTCCAGGAAAGGTGCTGTTGAGCGAGTTGATTTGACTTTGGACGATTTGATCTTGCTTAAAATAAATGAGGGCGATGAGCACCACAAAACAAAGGGTGATGATGCTCAAAGAATAAATCAGTGCCTTTTTAAGCCGCTTCAGCTTCATGATGGAGAGATTTTAAAGCATGAAATTAAGCAATTTTCAGACCATCTATACGGCTTCTCTTGATGGCTTTTCTGCATTCCTTGCGAATCGATTCACGTCGAACAATCTAAAAACGATATGCCACACTTCCCTTGGCAAAAAAGGGCGTTCCCGGGGTGAAGTGGATTTCTTCTACCGACTCCAATTCATCTTGCAAGCGCGACTCCGTGGCAAATTGGGTCTCGTTCCATTCGGTGTCGAAGAGGTTTTGAATTTGCAAACCGAAGGCAATGCGTTTGAATTGGTAACCGGCATTCAAATCCACCACGGTGTAGCCTTCTGCGATGATGCTGTTGTTTTCGTTGGCCGGACGATCATCCATGTACCTTACGTTCATTCCTATAAACCATCCTTTGGGGTCGATCCACTTCAAACTTCCCACTGCCGTGAGGTCTGGAGCAAGTGGAATAAAATTATCTCCTTCGGGATCGGCTGCTGAACGGGCGAGGGTGTAATTGGCGTCGGCACTGATCAACAAGTGCTCAAACAACTCATAACGCATGGAGAACTCCAATCCTTGTCGCTCGGTTCTTCCGCTGGGCTCAACAATCCCCGCATCACCCACATAAACAAACTCCTGATCGAGGAAGAGGGTCCACACGGCGGCGTTCAAAACCAATTTCGGACGAGCTTTCCAAATCACCCCAAAATCTGCCCCATAGGCGGCGGGAAGGATGTCGCGCGCTTCATCAAAAAGCACTACCCGGGAATCGTTGGAATGAAAGCCCTTCCCTCCTTTCACATACCACTGCATTTCATCGCTTGGATTGAAGAGGATGTTGAGTTTCGGACTCCAAATTTCTTCGCTCGTTTGCTTGCGTTCATACAAAGGGTTTAGGACATCTTCATACTCAAACTCAAATCGATCGAATCGAATGGCGGGAACAAATACCCACTTCCCCACTTCCAACTTCATGCTGGTGTAGGCGCCAAGGTTGTTTTCCTGAACGTTTCCGCGCTGAATGTAATTTTGCACTTCCCGTCGATTGATGGTGTTGGCGAGGTAGTTGTCTTTACTCTCATCACCCCGAAAAGAAAAGCCGACATTCCAGTTTCCTTTGATTTTTTTCTGGCTGAAGTTCTTCTGGTACTCGCTTTGAATGCCATACAAGATTCGGTTTTCCTGCTGCTTGATTTGATCGCCATTGGCACTGTCTTCAAGGAAAAAGGTGAAATTCGAGTAAAGCTCAAAGTCGTACTGACTGATGAACACATTGCTGGTGATGAACTCGTTCTCAGAAATAAAGCGCTTGTGTTGGAGCTGAAGATTGTTTCTGCCGGTGGACCCTCCCTCGGTGTCGTCAATGGCGCCAAATCGAGAGATCAACCCGCTGTCCACTGCGCGCTGTGGTATTTGTCCGGAGGCATCCCAAGAGCTTTCGAAATGACTCAAGGTCAAACTCACCATGTCGTAAGCGCTGGGCTTGAATTCGTATTTCCCCAAGATGTTTCGTCTGCGGAAAAACTGGGAGCTTTCAAAAGGACCATCCGTGCCCAAGAACTCCGTGGCGAGGTAGGCCTTGTGTTTGTTTTCGTTGATGATGTTGAACAAGCCCAAAACACGCTGGGTGTTGAATTGCCCCACTTCCATCTGAATGCTGCTTTGATCCAAGGCGCTTTTGGTTTGAAAATCGACATAACCGGCGGTGTTGAAATTGCCCTGTTCAGCGTAGTACGGACCTTTACCAAAATCAATGCGTTCCACGATTTCGGGGATGAGGAAGTGAAGATCGGCATAACCTTGTCCGTGCGCGTGCGACACCATGTTCACCGGCATTCCGTCGACAGTGATATTGATGTCGGTTCCATGGTCGATATCAAAACCGCGCAAAAAAATCTGTTCTGCCTTTCCTCCTCCCGCGTGCTGACCAATAAACAAGCCCGGCACCTGGCGAAGGATGTCTTGCGACGAGTTGATGGAATTGCTTTTGAGGTCGATATCGGCAATCAAATTCAAAGCGTTGATCTCCGGTTCAATCACTACGGCGTCAATGGAAATGGTGTTCAGTTCCAATTCCAGCACCAGTTGCTCCGTGAGGGAATTCAGCACCACGTATTCGTTGCGAAAGCCCACATGCGAGAAAAGCAGGCTATCTTTCAAGCTCACCCCGCTCAAGACAAAGTTGCCCAAGCGATCGGTATGGGTATGATTTCCCGTGTTGACATTCAAAACATGCACATTGTTGATGGGTCGAGCGAAATGATCGAGCACCTTTCCGTTCAAGGTTTGGGCTTGAATTTGGAGGAAAGTAAAGCTCATCAAGAAGAGCGTAAATAAGGTTTTCACTTTGTTCGTTTGAGTTTCAATGCAAAGGAAACATAATGTGGGGAGAAAAGTGGGGTT
>CAZYPV010000012.1:0-22122 GCA_964649515.1 uncultured Comamonadaceae bacterium
AGTATCCTTGTGGAACCCGGGGCATTGGTGAATATTGCCAATGGGAGTAGCGTCATTGTAAGTGCTGGAGCTCAAATACAGGCTCACGGTCAAGGGATTCACCTTTTGGGCGAACAGGCACTCCTCCACGTTGAAGGAGAACTCGTCATCCCCGCAGAAGAAACCCTTGAACTTTTGCCCACGGAAAACCAGATGGGATATTTGAAACTCTCCAACTCAGGAATACGACTCTGGGGAAGCAGTGCCGAGCTCATTCTGGAAGGAGTGGAACAAGAGCAAAAATTACTCGAAATCGAAGGAGATGTTGCCTTGAGCGAAGATTTTCACCGGCTGAAGATGAGAAAAGGGGCCATTGTAATGCATGGAAATGCCTTTATTGTTCCAAGCAAGATCAGCGCGATTGATTGTTCATTCATCAATCAAGAAGCTCCTCAGGTAGCAGAAATTTTGGTGTTTAATCAGAATAACTTCCGATCCTGCTGGTTCCAAGGCGTAAAAATTCACGCGCAATTGGTGAACAACAACGGGTTCAAATTGCTGGCTCAGGATTGTGTGTTTGAAGGAAGCTATTGCGGTGCGGAAGTCTATGGCCAAGGATACAAGTTCAAGAATTGCACTTTTGGTTTGGACGCTACCCTCAGTTCTTTTGATCTCTCACTGCCCAGCGTGGTGGATGGCTGCTCTTTCCAAGGTGGTCTTTACGGCGTGGTGGATGAGAGTCCGGCTCACCTGCGCATCATGAACAGCCACTTTCAGGATTACGGTCTGGTTGCCATCAGCAAAGACTTCGGTTTGCTTTCGCTCAAATGCAACCACGTTACAACAAGCAATGTGGGAGTAAAATTAAGGCTGAGCGCTTTGAACATGTCCACCATTGCCCAAGCAGGAAACAACTTCATGGAATGCTACAACGAAGTCATCAACGCCTATGCCTGTGATGCCATCATGTTGAAAGACGGCTACAATCACCTTATTTCATATGGAACTACTCAGCTCATCATGTCCTTAAGCAACGCTTGTGGTGTGGATTGTCAGGAATATTTTGAATTCAATATGCGCAATAACGATTGGACTCCAATACAAGGAAATCCCACTCCGCCCTCTCTTCTGTTCAACAGTTTTAATGATTGTCCGATCGGCACTTGCCAAACCAGTCTTGTGTTCGAGCCATACAACTCGCAATTGGACTGTGACCTTCAAGATAACCCAAGGATTCCGATAGGTATCGCTGGAGGTTTGAATGTCCATCACGATCAAGTTCTTGAATTGACAGACTACGAGGTGGATTTTGCTAAAGCCATCTTAAAGATGAGTGATTTTCATCCGAACGAGGAAGCAAATCACTGGAATGAGCTCGCCTTTGAAGCTTTTGAAGAACGTTTGAACACCTCATTCAAATGGAAGGAATTGGACTTGAATCAACGAATGTGGTATGCACTCGCTAAAAAAATGCTGCAAGGTCTTTTTGAAGAATTGTTGTTGTCTTCAGGACACCCAGAGCAGGAGCACCCATTGGAGTTGGCATTTTTAGAAACTTTAGCTCGTTTTGATGATCCAAGCAGCAGTAAAACCCTGCCCACGGAGCGCTTCATTCACGAAATGCAGAAAGCCAATTTCATTCAGGCACGCGGACAAAAGCCCATTTTCAGAAACCTGCTTCAAAAAGCCATTGAATGTGGAATGAATGAAGAAGGAATGGAACTTGTGCAAAGCGCTATGGATCGAAATGAGAGCTATTTGCAGCAGGAAATGCTTGGGTTGAACTACTATTTGAACAACGTGACATCCACAGCAGAGATGCTCGAAGCTCCCGCTTGGGAAAATCAATCGGTAAAAAACAGTTTACTCATTGATCGAAACAACGTGTCGTTTCAATTCTGTGGCAACACGAAAAACATTCAGCATGGGCAGGAGAAAGACATCTTCATTTATCCCAACCCCAGTTCTGGTCGTTTCACCATGGATCTTGCTGTCGTATCAGCCCCGAAAGCCTTGAAGCTCTTCAACACCCTTGGAGAACTTATTTATGAAAGCGACATTGATCCTCAAGTATCCATGTTAGCATTGGACTTGGAGCTTAAAAAAGGGCTGTACATAGTTCACTTGATTGCAGAAGAGGACACTTACAGCGCTCGATGCGTTATTCAATAATCGAAACCGATGTTCTCAAGAAAAGGAGCTTGGCATGATCGAGCTCCTTTTTCTCTTTTCAGCTTTCTTTTTGTTTCGGACGAACCTGAGTTTCATCCCAGTCAAAATGCTTGAGAATACCGAACACTATCAACCCTTGGGCAGTAGCATAAGTACTCATGATGAGAAATGAGGCAAATGGGATGGGGTTTTTAAAGCGATCGAAAGCAATAATGCTGTCGGAAAGCATAAACAATAGTGCACCTAGAAACACCCAACGGAAACTTTTGGGACTTGTTCTTCCGTAGCGGTTTAATGCGAAAATGGCCATGCCCAAAATTGCGAGAATGTAAAAAAACACCGGTAGGGCAAAATCCCTCAGATAGGGTGCCAAAGCATAAAAAATTGCGCCCGCAATGGCCGCTAATCCAATGGCTAGAAGTGGGTACTTTTTAATGATAACCACCTCCAAGAGACGTTTTGACGAGCGAATGAACAAAACGATGTAAGCGATGTGCGCCAATAAAAAGGAAAACAAACCGAGGATAAAGTAATCATCGTCAATCAAAAGTGCATCTCCAATGAGGGAAAAAACAATGCCCAAAATCAGAACGAGGAATTGTTTGGATCTTGTTTCTTTCCCACGCAAAAGCGCGAAAAACAGCAGCGTGAGCATCAGGGTAGATTTCACCAATCCAAAAAACCAAGGGTGGTCCCACAAAAACTCATCACTTCCTATTAACAAAGAATCGGGTCCTTTCAAGTGGGCGCAAATAGCAACTAGCAGTGAAACGATGGCATAAATGCCTATTTGACCCTTATTGGACAACATGTTTAGATTGAATAGGTGTGAGTTTGCTCCACCACGCTAAGCTAAGGAGGAACCAAATAAAAAGCATTGTGCCTCCCAAGGTTTGTCCCCAGAAGAAAACGAGCAATGCAGAAAAAAGGAGTAGGAAGAACAAACGAAGAAACTCGGTTTTCTTTCGCTTCTTTTCTCCGTCAAAGTACATTCCTAGCGTGAGCAGTTGCAGGAAGAGAAAAACCAAATAGATGCCTTTTTCGAAACCTGAAAAGCGGTCCAAAGAAAATAGAAAGGCCGCGCCAATGACCACCACAACGATGTATTGTACGAGGAGATAAATGTTTTCACTCATGCTCAGCGATCGTTCAAACTTTGGCCGATCTTTGAGTTCTTGAGGTGAGCGTCTTCCACCCAATGATTTAGGATACCAGCCCGGAGCATTGAACAGGAGTTTGACTTGATCTGAAAAGCTCGGCATTAGGCGTAGCTCTTCCCAAAGGCGTTGGAAAGGTTGCGTGTGTGCATAAATGGGATTGAAGGTCTGGCTTGGAGTAGTGATGCCATAGGTGGGTCGCTCCTCTTCGGCTTGAAAAGTTCCGAACATTTTATCCCAGATGATGAAAACACCTGCATGATTTTTATCGAGGTATTTTGGGTTGCTACCGTGGTGGACTCTGTGATGAGAAGGTGTATTGAGCACTTTTTCGAAAAAGCCCATTCGTTCGACATACTCCGTATGAATCCAAAATTGATACAGCAAATTGATGGCCTTGATGGTTAAGAACCATTCTGGCGAAATGCCTAAAATCGCTAGTGGCAAGTACACCCAAAACATAAAGATCTTCTGAAAAGCCCCTTGTCGAAGGGCCACGCTTAGGTTATAATCTTCACTTTGATGATGCACCACGTGCCCCAACCAAAAGAGATTCACCCCGTGGCTCCAACGGTGAGACCAGTAGTAGGCGAAATCAACCAGAAAGAAAGCAATGATCCACATCCACCAGGTTTGAGGGAGTACCCAAACACGAAGACCTTCGAAGGCGTTGAAGGCCAAGACGTACATTCCGATGGTGAACAACTGAGCAAATACGCCCGTGCTTTGATCGACAATTCCGCAACTGATGTTCGAAAAAGCATCGTTCAAACGGTATTTCCGCTCTGCACCTTTCTGACCTTTGAAATAATCAAAGGCGAGCTCTAGGCCAATCAGGAGGAAGAATACCGGAATTGAATAGACAATCACATCCATGGAGTAAAGATAAACATTTGTGAGGTTGATTGGTCCATTCGTGTTGTGCCCACAAATCCGGGATGCAATGAAAGCTTGATTAACGAAGACTTCCCAGTTCAATGCAGACTACCTACCTTTGCTTCATGGTTTTATACAATGTAACAGTGAACATCGATGACGCCGTTCACGATGATTGGATGCAGTGGATGCGAGAAGTTCATATTCCTGAAGTGATGGCTTGCGGGCTCTTTCTCGAAAATCGTTTTTGCAAAATTGATGCCTACGAGGAAGGTGGAAAGTCCTATTCCATTCAATATTTAGCAAAATCGAGATCGGATTATGATCGTTATCAACGGGAATTTGCAGCAGGGCTTCAAGCCAAGCACAACGAGCGTTACAACGGTAAATTCGCTGCATTCAGAACCCTTCTGGACGTGATTGACATCCAAAGCGCCTAAGGCCGTTCTCATGAAAGTAAATCCGAAAAAAGCCCTTGGTCAGCACTTCCTCACCGATCCCAGCATCTGTTACGACATTGCCCATGCTCTTCGTTCCTTAGACGAGGTGGAGCACATCGTAGAAGTTGGCCCGGGAACCGGTGCCCTCACCAAAGAACTCATTCCTTTTGGAAAAAACCTTCAACTTTTTGAAGTTGACCTCGAATCGGTGGCCTACTTGAACGAGTTCTACCCGCCGGACGCGTTTACGGTGCACACCAAGGATTTTTTGAAAGTGAAGTTGGAAGAATACATCGACGGCCCTTTCGTGCTCATCGGAAATTATCCTTACAACATCTCTTCCCAAATTTTATTCAAAGCCTTTGATTACAAAGACCGCATTCCGGAAGTGGTGGGCATGTTTCAGAAGGAAGTAGCGGAGCGTGTGGCGAGTGGACCCGGTTCCAAAAAATACGGGATCCTTTCGGTTCTTTTGCAGGCTTTTTACGACATTGAATACCTTTTTACGGTTGGTCCGGAAAAGTTCGATCCACCACCCAAAGTGGATTCTGGAGTAATTCGAATGTTGCGCAACGACGTGAAAGAACTCCCTTGTTCGCTCGCTTTTTTCACGCGCACCGTGAAGTTGGCCTTCAACCAGAGAAGAAAAACCCTTCGAAACTCACTCAAATCTTTGGAGGGAGAAGTGCCGGAAGCCTTTTCACAACGCAGACCAGAACAAATAAGCGTGGCGGATTTTATCGAACTTGCTTGTCATTTTGAACAAGCCAACCTCGGTCAATAAGCCGATATTGCCCTTTAAAACAAAGCCCCCCGTACCAAAGGAAAGCCCTATCTTTGAAATGGAGAAACGACCCACATGAGTAAAATTACGACCCTCAGCGAATTTATTATTGAACGGCAAGCTGACTTCCCATATGCCTCGGGAGATCTTTCTCGCTTGCTGAGTGACATTGGTATTGCCTCGAAAATTGTCAACCAGCAAGTGAACAAAGCGGGCTTGGGAGACATCTTGGGCGCTCAGGGATCAACCAACGTTCAAGGCGAAGACCAGCAGAAGTTGGATGTGTATGCCGACGAAACGTTCATCCGGGCATTTCGCAATGGTGGAATGGTTTGCGGCATTGGGTCGGAAGAGAACGACAAATACGTGGCTTTCGAAAAACCCATGTGTAAGAAAGGTAAATACGTTGTGCTTTTCGATCCATTGGACGGAAGTTCCAACATCGATGTCAACGTCTCCATTGGAACCATTTTCTCCATCTTTAGAAGAACTTCTAGTGTTGGTGACCGTGCTGATGTGAATGATTTTCTTCAGAAAGGCGTGAAACAAGTCGCCGCGGGATACGTCATTTATGGCTCATCGACCATGCTCGTTTACACCACCGGTTATGGAGTGAATGGGTTTACGCTTGAACCGTCGATTGGTGAATATTGTTTGAGTCATCCATCCATGAAAATACCGGAAGATGGGAAGGTGTATTCCATCAATGAAGGTCACCTCAACAGCATGGGAGAGGGTGTTCGTGCATATGTGGATTACTGCAAAGCCAAGGACAGCAAAACGCATCGACCATATACTGCGCGTTACATTGGATCGCTTGTTGCCGACTTCCACCGAAATCTCATCAAAGGAGGGATTTACATCTATCCTGCAACAAAAAAAGCACCTGAAGGTAAACTTCGCCTGCTTTATGAGTGTTCTCCTCTTGCGTTTATCGTTGAACAAGCTGGTGGAAAAGCCAGTGATGGGTTTCAGCGAATCATGGACATTCAGCCTACAGCACTTCACCAGCGGGTTCCTTACTTCATTGGATCCACGAAAATGGTGGAAAAAGCAGAAGCCTTCATGCGAAAATATGCCATGGTGCCAGCAGAAGAAAAGTAGGCCGTAAAACACGTATAAAGTGACCGTAGAAGAAATTAAGCACCTGTATCTCCGAGACCCAAGAACACAGGCCATCAGTGATGCAATTAACAGTGATAAAGCCAAACTTGGACTTCGAGGTTTGGTGGGGTCTGGAGCCTCTTTTGTTGCGGCAAGTGTGATCAATGGAGCAGGAGGAAACCACCTCTTCGTTTTGGAAGATAAAGAAGAAGCCGCCTATTTTCTGAACGACCTTGAAGCGCTACTTCCCGATCACAAAGTGCTCTTTTATCCGAGATCTGCCCGTGTGCCCTATCAGGTAGAAACGACCGAGAATGCCAACATAGCCATGCGGGCTGAAGTGCTCAATCACATCAATAAACACCGCAAAGAACTGGTGGTGGTTACCTTCCCTGAGGCCATAGCTGAAAAAGTAGTGACCAAAAAACACCTCGAAAAGAACACCTTCGACATCGGAATTGGTCAAAGCTTTTCAATGGACTTCATTGATGAAATCATGATGGAGTATGGCTTCGATAAGGTGGATTATGTTCATGAAGCCGGAGAATATAGCGTTCGAGGAGGAATTGTGGACATCTTCAGTTATTCCTTCGATCACCCTTACCGCATTGAATTTTTTGGTGATGAGGTGGACAGCATACGAAAGTTCGATCCTGTGACACAACTCTCGGTCAATAAAATGACCAAAGCCACCATTGTACCGAACATCTCTGAAAAGTTACTTGAGGAGCATCGGGATACCTTTTTTGCATTCATTCCAGAAGATTCTTGTATTTGGATCAAAAGTGCAGGAGCCGCTCGAGCCCACCTGTCGAAGCAGTTCGGTATTGCCGAAGAACGTTATGCAAAGCTCGGCAAACAGCTCAAGCATTTGGGTCCGGAAGAACTCTACATCGACGGCGTGGATTTTCTGCCGGCCATTCAAGACTTCCGAGTAGTGGAGTTTGGTAATGAGAATAGTTTTGCTGAGAACATCATTTTTAAATTTGACCAGCAGGCACAACCCAGCTTCAACAAGAATTTTGAGCTTTTGGGTGAAAACCTCAGAAACAATGATAAGGCCCAGTACATCAACCTCATTGCGTCTTCACAAGCCAAGCAAATTGAGCGGATTGAAAGCATCTTTGCCGATCGACAAGAAGTAGCGCCATTCAAGCCGGTGAATGTTGGACTTTACCAAGGATTCATTGATCCTACCTTGAAGCTTCTCCTGTATACCGACCATCAAATTTTTGAACGTTATCATCGTTTTCGACTGAAGGAAGGCTACAAAAAGAGCAAGGAAGCCATCACCATAAAAGAGCTGAACAGTTTAGAACCCGGGGATTATGTAGTGCACATTGACCACGGCATCGGGGAATTCTCGGGCTTGCAAAAAATTGATGTTAATGGGAAGGAGCAGGAAGCCATCCGCCTTACTTACAAAGGTGGAGACATCCTCTATGTGAGCATTCATTCACTCCACCGCATTTCCAAATACACAGGAAAAGAGGGCACGCTTCCCAAAGTCAATCGGCTGGGAACAAATGCTTGGCAAAGTGTAAAGAACAAAACCAAAACCCGGGTAAAGGAATTGGCATATGACCTCTTGAAGTTGTATGCCAAACGAAAAGCCGCCAAAGGATTTGCTTATCAGCCAGATACTTACCTGCAAAATGAGCTGGAGGCCAGTTTCATGTATGAAGACACTCCTGACCAGCTGAAGGCAACGCAAGCCGTGAAAGAAGATATGGAAGCAGAATCGCCCATGGATCGACTCGTTTGTGGTGATGTTGGTTTTGGGAAGACCGAAATTGCGATTCGTGCCGCATTCAAAGCCGTGACGGACGGAAAGCAAGTTGCTGTGCTCGTGCCCACCACGATTTTGTCCTTGCAGCACTACAAAAGCTTCAAAGAACGCCTCAAAGAATTCCCGTGCAGAGTGGATTTTCTCAATCGTTTTAAGAGCGGTAAGAAATTGAAAAGCACCTTGGACGATCTCGAGGCGGGGAAGATTGATATTGTGATTGGCACCCACAAACTCGTGGGGAAAAGTGTGAAATTCAAAGATCTGGGCTTGATGATCATTGATGAAGAGCAGAAATTTGGCGTTGCGGTAAAAGACAAGCTCAAGACCTTAAAAGCCAACATTGATACGCTTACCTTAACGGCAACTCCCATTCCAAGAACCCTCCAATTTTCGATGATGGGTGCACGAGATTTGAGCATCATCTCCACCCCTCCGCCCAACAGGTATCCTGTGGAAACGGAAATTCGTCCGTTCAACGAAGAGGTGATTCGAGATGCCATTTCTTACGAGATTTCCCGTGGTGGACAAGCCTATTTTGTGCACAATAAAGTGGGAAACATCAAAGAAGTAGCGGGCATGATTGCACGTTTGGTGCCCGATTGTAGAGTGGGTATTGGGCATGGACAAATGAGCGGTGAAAAGCTCGAAGAAGTGATGAGCGACTTCATTGACGGCGCTTTCGATGTGCTTGTGGCCACCACCATCATTGAGTCTGGAATCGACATCTCCAACGCGAATACCATCATCATCAACAATGCTCAGAACTTCGGTTTGAGCGACCTCCACCAGTTAAGAGGTAGGGTAGGAAGATCCAACAAACGGGCTTTTTGCTATCTCCTCGCTCCACCCATGCACATGATTTCTTCGGAATCTAGAAAGCGACTTCAGGCTTTGGAAACCTTCAGTGATTTGGGAAGCGGATTGAACATTGCCATGCGTGATTTGGACATTCGTGGTGCGGGGAACATGCTTGGTGGTGAACAAAGTGGTTTTATTTCAGATATCGGTTTTGAGATGTACCAAAAGATCTTGAACGAAGCCATGCAAGAATTGAAGGAAGAAGAATTCAAAGATTTGTATGACGACGAGCAACTGAAATCTCAGGAATTTGTGAGCGATACCGTGCTCGAAACGGATTTTGAAATTTTGATCCCCGATGAGTATGTGGACAGCATTAGCGAGCGTATTCAGTTATACCGGGAGCTAGATGACATCAATACCAAATCTGAGCTTAACGCCTACCGCGAACGGATGGAAGATCGTTTTGGAGAGCTTCCAAAAGAAACCGAAGACCTCCTCGAAACCATTGAGCTGCGCTGGATGGCGAAAGACATCGGTTTTGAAAAGGTGATTTTGAAAAGCGAAAAGATGATCTGTTCTTTCGTTTCTCGCCAAGATTCGCCCTATTACCAGAGTCCTAAATTCTCAAGAGTACTTGAATTCATCAAGCACAACACCAAGACCGGAAAGATGTATGAAAAGAATGGCAGCTTACGCATGAGTTTTGTGCAAGTGGATACCATTCATAAAGCCATTGAGATTTTTGAAAAGATGCTTTCGTATGGATAAGCTGGCTTCTTAAAGGAGAAGTGTTTTTTGGCGAAAGCTGGCACCCTCGAATGGTTAAAATGGATCTTTTTCACGTTCAAAAAAAAACGCCCAATCATTGATTTGATTGGGCGTTTTGAGTGAGGTATGATCGGCTTATCCACTGCACATTTCGCAGTCTGGGCCGTTTTCGATAGAACAAGCGGCAATGGCATTTTGCTCGTCAATTTGCGCTTGCGTCATCGCTGTAGGTTCTTCTTTGTACTTCTTCTCAACGGTGAACTTGATGGCATCTGTAGCTGCCTTGGTTCTGAGGTAGTACATTCCCGTTTTCAATCCTTTTTTCCATCCGTAGAAGTGCATCGAGGTGAGCTTACCGAAGTTGGCGTTCTCCATGAAGATGTTCAAAGACTGTGATTGGCAAATGTAGGCCCCACGGTCTGCAGACATGTCGAGAATGGCTTTCTGAGAAATTTCCCAAGCCGTTCTGTACAAGACTTTCAAGTTGTCTGGAATTTCCTTGATGTTTTGCACAGATCCGTTTGCAGCAATCAATTTGTTCTTCATGTTCTCGTCCCAAAGACCGAGTTTGGTCAAATCGCGGAGCAAGTGCTTGTTCACAATAATGAACTCACCAGAAAGTACTCTACGGGTGTAGATGTTCGAAGTGTAAGGCTCGAAGCACTCGTTATTTCCTAGGATTTGCGCTGTAGAAGCCGTTGGCATTGGCGCCATCAACAAAGAGTTTCTTAAACCGTGCTCTTTGATTTCTTCTTTCAACACATCCCACTCCCAACGCTTCGATGGAGTTACTCCCCACATGTCGAACTGCAATTTACCTTCAGATGCTGGAGATCCTTTGAACGACTCATAGGCTCCTTCTACTTTCGCAAGGTCTTTAGAAGCTGTACAAGCCGCATAGTAGATGGTTTCGAAAATGTCTTTGTTCAAAGTGCGTGCTTCTTCAGAGTCAAATGGGTGACGCAAGAGGATGAAGGCATCGGCCAATCCTTGCACACCAATTCCAATGGGGCGGTGACGCATATTGGAGTTTCTCGCCTCAACAATGGGGTAATAGTTCTCATCAATGATGCGGTTCAAGTTTTTGGTCACTTGATAAGCTACATCGAACAAACGTTGGTGATCGAAACTGCCGTCTTTTACAAACTTAGGAAGGGCAATTGATGCGAGGTTGCACACGGCCACTTCGTCTGGCGCAGTGTACTCAATAATTTCAGTACAAAGGTTTGAAGAACGGATGGTACCCAAGTTTTGTTGATTGGATTTTCCGTTAGCAGCATCCTTGTACAACATGTATGGTGTACCGGTTTCAATTTGGGATTCGATAATTTTGAACCACAATTCTTGCGCTTTGATGGTTTGTCTTCCTTTTCCTTCTTTCTCGTATTTCAAGTAAAGCGCTTCGAATTCTTCGTTGTGGGTGTCGGTCAAACCAGGGCACTCGTTAGGGCACATCAAGGTCCACTCACCGTCTTGTTCCACACGCTTCATGAAGAGGTCTGGAATCCAAAGTGCGTAGAACAAATCGCGTGCACGTTGCTCTTCTTTACCGTGGTTTTTCTTCAAATCGAGGAAGTCGAAAATATCGGCATGCCAGGGTTCAACGTAAATCGCAAAAGATCCTTTACGCTTACCACCACCTTGATCAACGTAGCGAGCGGTATCGTTAAATACTTTCAACATGGGAACAATTCCGTTCGAGGTACCGTTGGTTCCTTTGATGTAAGATCCTTTGGCGCGGATATCGTGAATGGCCAAACCAATTCCACCGGCATTCTGTGAAATTTTAGCCGTTTGTTTCAATGTGTCGTAAATTCCACCAATGCTGTCTTCCTTCATGGTAAGGAGGAAACAAGAAGACATCTGCGGTTTCGGGGTACCTGAATTGAAGAGGGTAGGAGTTGCGTGGGTGAACCATCCTTCGCTCATCAAGTTGTAAGTAGCAACAGCAGATTCGAGGTCGTTTTTATGAATCCCAACAGAAACACGCATTAACATGTGTTGCGGACGCTCTGCAACAACTCCGTTGGTTTTAAGGAGGTATGATCTCTCGAGCGTTTTGAACCCGAAATAATC
This sequence comes from uncultured Comamonadaceae bacterium, assembly GCA_964649515.1. Taxonomy (GTDB): domain Bacteria; phylum Bacteroidota; class Bacteroidia; order Flavobacteriales_D; family Sanyastnellaceae; genus CALKGK01. The sequence continues at coordinate 11,947 of CAZYPV010000012.1, forward strand.
GTAATTGAAATCGCGATCGTAGATGATGTTTGAATCGAGGAAATCGGCATTTTCCTGGATGATTTCATGCACATCATCAGCAATCAATGCAGCGCGATCACCATTCTTAGGGTCCACATAAGCGTGGAGTTCCTTCATGGTTTCTGAGAAGGACTTCTTGGTTCCTTTGTGCAAGTTAGAAACGGCAATTCTCGATGCAAGCAAAGCATAATCGGGGTGGGTTACCGCATTGGTAGCAGCTACCTCGGCAGCAAGATTGTCGAGCTGAGAAGTCGTTACTCCATCAAATACTCCTTCAATCACCTTCATGGCGATTTTTAGGGGGTCTACACTTGAGTGCAAACCGTAGCAGAGTTTTTTAATACGAGCAGTGATTTTATCAAATTTCACTTGCTCCTTTCTGCCGTCTCTTTTAATTACATACATATTAAGTCCTCCTTAAATTATATAGTTGTTTCGAAATAAAGGTTCAATTTATTGGGGGAAAAAATCCCCGTCTCATGCTTTTCAGCATGCAGTAATTGGCTGTAGTAAACTGCTTTTGGTTAATTAAGTCAGCGTGCTCAATGGTGGTTTAGAAATCCTCATCAACAGAGAAACTTCTGCTGTCGCTTCCACCCATCACACCTGCTTTTTGGTATTCTGCCACTCGCTTCTCAAAGAAGTTGGTTTTACCTTGGAGGGAGATCATATCCATAAAGTCAAATGGATTGCTGGCGTTATACACTTTGTCGTTTCCGAGTTCTACCAAGAGACGGTCTGCAACAAATTCGATGTATTGCGACATCAAATCGGCGTTCATCCCGATCAATTTAACGGGTAGTGATTCGGTAACAAATTCTTTTTCGATGGCTACTGCATCAACAATGATTTTCTCCACGGTAGCTTTTGGCAATTTGTTTACCAAGTGCTTGGTGTAAAGCAAGCAGGCAAAATCGCAGTGCAAGCCTTCATCGCGAGAAATCAATTCATTCGAGAAGCTCAACCCGGGCATCAAACCTCTTTTCTTCAACCAGAAAATTGAACAGAATGAACCGGAGAAGAAAATACCTTCTACAGCAGCAAAAGCAATCAAACGCTCTGCATATGATCCATTCTCAATCCAGTTCAAGGCCCAATCGGCTTTTTTCTTCACGCAATCCATGGTATCGATGGCGTTGAAAAGACGATCTTTTTCTGCGTTTTCTTTGATGTAAGTATCGATCAACAAAGAGTAAGTCTCTGAGTGAATGTTCTCCATCATGATTTGAAAACCATAGAAGAATTTGGCTTCGGTGTACTGCACTTCAGCAAGGAAGTTCTCCGCCAAGTTTTCATTTACAATACCATCACTCGCTGCGAAAAACGCAAGAACGTGCTTGATAAAATAACGCTCATCATCATTGAGTTTGGTGTTCCAATCTACAAGGTCGGCATCCAAGTCAATTTCTTCAGCAGTCCAAAAGCTCGCTTCCGATTTTTTGTAGAAAGCCCAGATGTCATCATGCTGTATCGGGAACAATACAAAGCGTCCTGGGTTATCGTCCAAAATGGGTTCGGCAACTTGCGTGTTTTCGGGTAAAACTTGCTCGATGCTGACTTGCTGATCTTTTTGTGCTTTCTGAGTTGCGTTGTCCATAGTTCGTGATGTGGCTTTCTATCAGTTTCCTGATGTTCAATAATTTATATTCAGGTTGAGATTAAAATCTCGATTCTTCAACCATAGCGTGTGAAAAACGATTTTCGAGGTGATGATTGACACAACAAAAATTGTCATTTTCTAGTCCGAAGTCAATCCAAAACAATTCACATTCCGACGGAGTTTTGAACAACCGTCGTTGATGAATTTCGCTTTCTCAATAACGACGCGGATTAGGTTCATTTTAACATCGTTAATAGCTTGTTTGTTTTTAAATTCGGCTTGTTTTTTTGGCATAATTTTATTTATTCAAAGGCAGCAAGGTATTCCTTCAAGACGGCTTGTCAGTTCATCTCATCGCCTTGCGCCACCTTGTCATAAAAACACCTGTGGCATTATTTTCGTCAAAGGAATCGCTCTAAAGCCAATGGGCTTTGTATTTTTGTCGGGCCGAGCATGGTCCGAAGGATAAAACACGCTCAGGCAAACACACTTTACTATGCTAGGAACAGTAACAAAGATTCTGAAAAAATTTCTCGGTGATAAGGCCGAAAAAGATATTAAGTCGGCCCAACCTCTAGTGGATAAAACCAATGAAATTTTTGCAGGTCTTGCCGCCCTTTCGAACGACGAGCTCCGCGCCAAAACAACGTCGCTCAAGGCTCGAATTCAAGAATACATTAGCGAACAGCGCAAGGAGATCAAAGAACTCGAACTTCAAACGGAGGGGAATGTTCAGTTGGACATCGATGCGAAAGAGGCCATTTACGAGCGCATTGATCAACTCAAAAAGGAAATCGACACCCGCATTGAAGAGGTGCTGATGGAGATCTTGCCCGATGCTTTTGCCATCATGAAAGAAACGGCGAGAAGATTTAGCACAGAGGCTCCCCTTCGCGTTACGGCTACTCCCTTTGATGCCGAACTTTCGAGTGAGCGAGGATCGATCAAAATTGACGGTAAGGATGCCATTTGGTCGAACACCTGGAAGGCCGCAGGAGCGGATATCACTTGGAGCATGACGCATTACGACGTACAGCTCATTGGTGGTATTGCGCTTCACCAAGGAAAAGTGGCAGAGATGCAAACGGGTGAGGGGAAAACTTTGGTGGCAACCCTGCCGGTATTCCTGAACGCCCTCACAGGAATGGGGGTTCACTTGGTAACGGTGAACGACTATTTGGCCCGACGAGATTCAGAGTGGATGGGTCCGATTTTCGAATTCCACGGCTTATCAGTGGATTGCATCGACAAACACCAACCCAATTCTGAGTCCAGAAGAGCGGCTTATAAAAAGGACATTGTTTACGGAACCAACAATGAGTTTGGTTTCGATTATTTGAGAGATAACATGGCTACTACGCCAGACAATCTCGTTCAGCAAAAACACCACTACGCCATCATCGATGAGGTGGATTCTGTTTTGATTGATGAAGCAAGAACGCCTTTGATCATTTCCGGACCCACCCCGAAAGGAGATGAGCATGAATTTGACGAACTCAAGCCGAAGGTGCAGTTGTTGGTGAGCGCACAAAAACAAGTGGCTACCAAATTTTTAGCCGAGGCCAAACAGCTTTTAAGCAAGGAAAATCCCACGAAAGACGAACTTTCTGCTGGAGGATTGGCCCTTTTCAGAGCATTTAGAGGTTTGCCGAAAAACAAAGCCCTTATCAAATTCCTCTCGGAAGAAGGGATGCGCCAGATTTTGCTGAAAACAGAAGGTTACTACCTCCAAGACAACAAGCGCGAGATGTGGAAGGCCGATGCCGAATTGTTCTTTGTGATCGATGAGAAAAGCAATCAGGTTGAACTCACAGAAAAAGGATTGGACTTGATTTCTCAGAACATGGACGATGCCGATTTCTTTGCTCTTCCAGATATTGGAGCCGAAATGGCCGACATTGAGAATTCAGCCGAAAGTCCGGAAGAAAAAGCCAGCAAGAAGGAAAGCTTGGTTCGAAATCACGCAGAGAAAAGTGCTCGTGTACACACCATCAATCAACTCCTCAAAGCTTACGCCCTTTTTGAAAAGGATGTGGACTACGTGGTGATGAACAACAAAGTGATGATTGTGGATGAACAAACGGGAAGAATCATGGATGGAAGACGTTATTCTGACGGACTCCACCAAGCGATTGAGGCCAAGGAGAGTGTAAAGATCGAAGCGGCAACACAAACCTACGCCACCGTTACCTTGCAGAATTACTTTAGAATGTACCACAAGTTGTCTGGTATGACGGGTACGGCAGAAACGGAGGCACAAGAGCTTTGGGACATCTACAAGTTGGACGTGATGGTCATCCCAACAAACCGCCCCATTCAGCGTCAAGACAAAGAAGATTTGGTCTACCGCTCAAAAAGAGAGAAGTACAATGCAGTGATTGATGAAATTGTGCGATTAACCGAAGCGGGCCGACCTGTTCTCGTGGGTACCACAACGGTTGAAGTATCCGAATTGCTCTCCAAAATGCTCAACATTCGAAAAATCAAGCATGAAGTGTTGAATGCCAAAATGCACCAGCGCGAGGCGGAGATTGTGGCCAATGCGGGTATTGGGGGGAATGTAACCATTGCAACCAACATGGCTGGTCGAGGAACGGATATCAAGATTTCTGATGAAGTGAAGCAGGCGGGCGGTTTAGCCATTATCGGTACCGAGCGCCATGATTCTCGTCGTGTAGATAGACAGTTGCGAGGACGTGCAGGTCGTCAAGGAGACCCGGGTAGTTCTCAGTTTTACGTATCGATGGAAGACGATTTGATGCGCTTGTTTGGATCTGACCGAATGGCTAAAATGATGGACCGCTTAGGCATCGAAGAAGGAGAAGTGATTCAACATTCCATGATTACCAAGTCCATCGAACGTGCGCAAAAGAAAGTAGAGGAGAACAACTTCGGAATTCGGAAACGACTCTTGGAGTATGACGATGTGATGAATTCCCAGCGCGAGGTGATTTACAAGCGACGCAAGCACGCCTTGTTTGGAGAAAGAATGAAGTTGGACATTGCCAACATGTTCTACGATTTGGCCGAAAAAGTGGTGATGGAATTCCAAGCAGAAAGGGATGCTCAAGGATTTCAGTTGGAGTGCTTGAGAGTCTTTGGTATTGACCCGGGCTTTAGCGAAGAGAAGTTTGCCAAAACAGCCCCAGATGCACTCACTTTGGAACTTTACCAAAAAGCGGAAAAACACTACCAAGGCAAGATGGCTCAATTGGTAGAACGAGTGTACCCTGTGATTGATCGTGTTCACAACGATGAAAACAATACCTATCGCAACATGGCCATTCCATTTACCGATGGGAAGAAACTCTTGAACATTACTTGTAACATTGAGAAGGCTTTTGATACAAAAGGAACCGAGGTTATGGATGCCTTGGAGCGCAGCGTTTCTTTGGCCTTGATTGACGATCAATGGAAAGAGCATTTGAGAAACATGGACGATCTCCGTTCGAATGTTCAGCATGCTCAATTTGAGCAAAAAGATCCGCTATTGATCTACAAATTTGAATCGTACGAGTTGTTCAAAGGAATGGTTTATCAAGTGAATGAGCGTGTAGCTTCGTTCTTGATGCAAAGCGATTTGCCGGCGAATCCGGAAGCGAAAGCTCCAACGCAAGTTCGCCAAGCACCGAAGAACCTCACCACGAGCAAAGCCGGTGTGAGTAACCTCAACGAAAGCATGCAAGCACAACAACGTGCAGCAAATGCTCCTCAAAGACAAGCTCCCCAAAAGGTAGCGCCCATCAAAGCTGAGAAGACGGTGGGTAGAAATGAACCTTGTCCTTGTGGGTCAGGTAAAAAGTTCAAACAATGCCATGGAAAGGCATAAAACACTTTTAGGAAGATACTAAAACAAAGCGCCTTGACTCGAAATGAGTTGAGGCGTTTTCATTTTAATGCCCAAGCGTTCTTCAAGTTGTTGGTTGAAATAATGGCAAGATTCGGGAGTGGTGAAGGAGTCGGGCTGGTGCATGAGCAAGTGCACGGAAGCCAAGCCTTTTTCATTCCAAGCTTCAATGCGATTGACCCAGTCGTCCATCCTTCTAAAATCGCTGGGGTGTTGGTCATAAGCCCCGAAGCGAAGCACAAGGAAAGGAGCCGTCACGGCCATGTGTACTGCGTCTCTTCGTCCTGCGGTATCAGAGATCACAGCACCAATGCCTTCCTTCCACAAAAACTCCCAGATGAAATTGTTTTCCTCCAAAAACCAATCGGGATGGCGAAATTCAATGGCAATGCGAATGTCTTTTGGCAGTCCAGCAAGGTAGTCCATCAGCCGTTCAGCGTGCTTCGGGGTATAATTTGGGGGGAGTTGGAGGAATGCAGGCCCCAGGCGGTCTTCGAAAGTGCTAATTGCCTCCAAAAATTCATCTGTCAATCCTTCTGAGTTGGTAAATCTTCGGTAATGGGTGATGAGTTGCGGCCATTTCGGACAAAATTCAAAACCTTCAGGAGCCAAGTCTTTCCATTTTTGAATGGTGCTCGGCGGATGGATTTTATAGTGGGTGGCATTGAGCTCAATGCAGCCAAATTGCTGGCAATACTCCTTTCCGAAGTCCTTCACGGGCGTTTTTTCGGGATAGATTTTACCTTTCCATTCCTTCACGCCCCACATGGTTCCTCCCGAGAATGCTTGTAGGGTGGATGGTTCACCTTGTAGGGATTTTGCGGTAATGGCATGGTCTGGAGGCAACTCAAAGTTGACATCCGCAATGTGGTCTAATTTCCCGAACTTCATGGTCGATAATTGATATTGTAGGACGAAGATAAGCTAAGCCCGTGAACGAAACCGATGATATTCTCGATCTGCCTCAGTCACCAAAACACAACCCATTTTGGAAGCGCTTTGTTCTTTTTATGCGCCGCCTCAGCGTGTTGTTGGTGCTCATCGCTTTGGTGATTTACGTGCAGCACTATCCTTATGCCAATGAGGTTTGGGGCTTGGCAAGTTTGGTGTGGTTTGCTTGGAATGGGGTTTATATTTTTCTCTTGCTGAAGGGGTTTTTCGGCCGGGATGGCATCTTTTCCGAGGTCAGTTACAGCTTGGGAAGAATCTTGCTTCTTTCAGCCGTGCTCACCGTGCCATTGGGCGGAACTCATTTTTGGGCGAAAGTCTTTTTTGTGGCTGCAGCAAGCACTTTTTTATTGGGGGTGATGAGTGCAAAGCGCTGGTTTTAATCATTCACAAAGAAAATGGGTGCAGGCATAAACTTCTTCAGCGCCGTGTTTTGTTTGCCCTTTTATTTGCTCCATGAATCTTTTGCAAGAAACATGGAATGTACTCTACCCGCTTCGCTGCAAGTCGTGCGAAGCACCGCTCATCCATGCCGAGCGCGTGCTTTGCTTGCGCTGTAGATCGGGCTTGGACCTGGTTTTTGGTGGCCGGGGTTTCCAAACGATTGAGCAGCGGTTTTGGGGAAGAGTGAGGGTGGACGAGGCATACAGTTTGCTCCGGTTCGCGAACAGGTCCATGACGCAAAGGCTGATTCACTTGTTGAAGTATGATGGGGAGGCGGATGTCGGTTTGCTTTTGGGAGAAATGTTGGGTCGCCGTCTGTCCTCCGTCATACCACAAGGTCATTGGGTGCTGGTTCCCGTACCCATCCACCCCCGAAAAAGAAGAATGAGGGGCTACAACCAATCAGAAGTGCTGGCACGCGGAATGCTCAAACACCTCGATGCCCGAATTGATGAAAAGGCCTTGATGAGAAAAGAAAAAGGGAAGTCCTTGACAACAATGAACCGTTCAGAACGAGCAATTTACACCGATCAAATGTTTGCGCTTCATCCTGAATTTTCGCTGGAAGGACAATCAGTGATTTTGATAGATGATGTACTCACCACGGGCGCAACATTGTGCTCCTGTGCCCGTTTACTTCGCGAGGCCAAGGTGGATGAACTCATTATCGCTACGGCGGCCTTCACCGATGATTAAAAGACAATTTAAGACCGTATCTTTGTACCATGGCAGAAACGCTTTACATCGATTTAAGTAAGGACAAAGCGTCCATTTATAAAGACCTCTACCCGCAGATAAAGTCTCTTCTGGCGGGAGAAACCAACGCCGTTGCGAACATGGCCAATTTTTGTGCTGTTCTAAAATCGGTTTTTGATTGGCATTGGGTGGGCTTTTACATAGTGGAGGGCGATGAACTCGTTTTAGGTCCTTTCCAAGGTCCGATCGCTTGCACACGCTTGTTTCGAGGAAAAGGTGTTTGTGCGGCTGCTTGGGAAGGTGCCGAAAGTGTGTTGGTGGATGATGTGGAACAATTTCCCGGACACATTGCCTGCAGCAGCGCTACCCAAAGCGAATTGGTGATTCCTCTGAAAAACAACCAAGGAGAAGTTTGGGCCGTGTTGGATTTGGACAGCAGCGAATTGGCCGGTTTTGATGATTTGGACCAACGTGAACTCGAAGCCTTGGTTGAACTAATTCCCGCTCCGTGAAATTTCTCAATGCCATTTGTCTTTTGTTTTTGTTGGCTTCCTGTGCGAAGGTAGTTCCGCCTTCCGGTGGTGAAAAAGACACCACTCCTCCCCAGTGGATAGCCGCATTTCCACCCAATGAGTCGGTCAACTTTCAATCGGAGACCATCTACCTTGAGTTTGATGAGTTTGTTCAGCTCAACGACATCCAAAATCAGTTGATTGTTTCTCCACCACTGGAAGAAAGGCCCAACATCCGCATCAAAAAAAGAGGGGTGCTGATCGAACTCAACGAGAAATTAAAGCCATCAACCACCTATACCTTCAATTTTGGCGCTGGAGTGGGAGATTTCACTGAAAACAATTCCGCCAAAGAGCTGATCTATGTGATCTCAACAGGAGCGGTTTTGGATTCGCTTCAAATCCAAGGAGAAGTGATCGATGCATACACGGGCTTAGCGGCAGAGGGCGCGAAAGTGATGTTCTACCGTGACCTTCAAGATTCATTGCCGCTGAAAGAAAAACCGTACTATTTTGGCCGGAGTAACGCCGAAGGAAAATTCAAGGTGAGCAACATGTCAGAGGGAGAATACAAGGTGTTCGTTTTGCAAGAAAGCAACGCCAATTACATCTATGATGATCCAAGCAACGAGGCCTATGCTTTCCTCGAAAATCCAATCGCTTCAAGCACGCCTAGCGATAGTTTGATGTTTTACCGCTTCCGACTTTCTCAAGAACGAGATACCCTCCAATATTTTCAAGATTATTACACGGATAGCACGGGTTTTGCCAAGTTGGTCTATTTCCAAAAGCCCATTTCTCCTTCAGCGAAGTTTGTTGATGGTGAAGGAAGCTTTCGGTTTGATTTCCGAGAAAATCAAGACACTACTTATTTTTGGATTGCAGAGCCCCCTACCAATCAAGATCGCGAAGTGGTGTTTTTCGATCAAGGGAAGGTCTTAGACACGCTAAACATCAAGCATTATGAGGTGTCTGGAGAAAAATCAGAGGAGCGCTATCAATTGAGACTAACAAAAGAAGCACCCAAGAGTTTGAGGAGAGAAGACACCCTTCGATTGGCTTTCAATCGTCCTTTGGGGAAGATCGATCCAACGCGTTTCCAGTTGGTCAAAGATTCCATGGAAGTGAGTGCTGATCTGAGTGTGTCGGGCTTTGATTTTGTGATAAAAGGGCCATTTAGCGATGGAGAAAAGTATGAGCTGCTACTTCTGCCCGGTGCTTTAGCGTCGAGAGAGGGAATGGTATTGAAGGACACCATTTCGTCCAAAGTGCAGTTCATGACCACCGAAGAATTGGGAGATTTGAATTTGGTTTTGCCGTTTGAAGCGGGGGAAAACGATCGGGTTGAATTGGTGAAAAAAGAAGGTGGAGTTGTGGCTTCTGAATACGTAGCCGGGCGAACACGAATTCAATATTCAAGGCTGAAACCTGGAGTTTATCGTTTTCGTTTGTTTGAAGATGAAAACAGGAACGGTAAATGGGATGCAGCCGAGTATTTTAAGGGCATTCAACCCGAAATGGTGTACAATTATCAAGAAGATATTCAGCTTCGAGCAAACTGGGAGATGGAAATTGTGTGGAATTTGTTGAAATGAAGCAACTATTCAATGTAAAATGCAGTCTATCCAATTGAAAAGCATGAACTTCGATAAAACGACTAAAGTGAAATCCCCTCAACGCGTAACGTGGCTGGCCTTTTGTAGCCTATTCCTAGCATTTCTTGTGTGTTTCGATGGTCTTGCTCAAGACATCATCCCGACGAAAGGAAAAGAGTTTTGGGTGGGATTCATGCAGAATTATGAGGTGGAGACTTTTCAAGAAGAACTGAACCTCTTCGTGGTATCGGATCAAGCAACAACGGGCTTGGTGGAAATTCCCGGACAAGGATGGTCGTCTGCCTTCACCGTGAATCCCAATCAAACCACTACGGTTACCATTCCCAATAACATCGCTGAGCACTTTACGAACGAGGTCGTGGATAACCGCGGAATCTTGGTAACAACCGAAGATACGGTAGCGGTGTTTGCGATTAATTTCAATGGTTTTACCGCGGATGGAACAAAAATTTTACCAACGCCATCGCTGGGAATCGATTATCGCATCAGTTC
>CAZYPV010000012.1:22222-50595 GCA_964649515.1 uncultured Comamonadaceae bacterium
ATTTTTGAGCAGAATTTCTCAACAGATACTTGGGGAAGCGAGTTTTACGTAGTGCCTTTCAGTTTTGCTTCTAGCTATACCTATCGGGTCATGGCACATGAAGACAATACGGCTGTTCAAATCAATGGCGCTCCCGCTTTTAACCTGAACGCGGGTGAATTCACAGAATACAACGATGTAGCAGGTGTAAGATGCGTCACTGCCAATAAAGGGATCAGCGTAACCCAGTACATGGAGGGTGTTTCATGCGCAGGATCTGGTGACCCCGCAATGTTGATCTTGAATGATGTGAGTCAGAAAATTGACAACATCACCTTCAGTACGGTCAATTCTACGGTCATTACAGAACACGGGTTAAATGTGATTATTGAGAGTTCCGAAGTTGGAAGTTTGTCTTTGGACGGTGCTCAGGTGGATCCTGGTATTTTCACTCCATTTCCCAATTGCCCAGACCATTCCTACGCTCAGATCACCCTGGCCCAAGGAAGTCATACACTGGATGCCCCAGCCGGATTCACGGCTTATGCCTACGGTACAGGGAATGCTGAAAGCTATGCCTATTCTGTTGGATCGTTCAAATTTACTGACCCCATTCAGGTGGACACGGTGCTTTGTAGTTCTGGAGAAGTGAATCTGGGGGTGAATGAACCTTGGAATAACATCTTCTGGTATGGAGAGGCGTTTCCCGAAGATACTTTGGCTTTTGGCAATGCGCTAACCTTAACTCCTCCCTACAATACAGACATTTACGTTGCTGTTGGAGAGCAGTTTGTTAGTGGGTGTCAGGAGTTTGAATACTTTTCAGTGGAAAACCTTGAACCACCTTTGTTCGAAGCTTTTCCTAACGGTGAAACGGAAATTTGCCAGTACCAGGAAGTACAGTTGGGAGTGGATTTGATCACTCCAGGAACCTTTACTTATTCTTGGACTCCGGAGGTGAGTTTGTCCAATCCCAACATCTCCAATCCCATCGCTACTCCGCTCCAATCAACAACGTATGAAGTTTTGGTGAGTTCGTTGAGTGGCTGTTCCTTTGCCACGGATACGGTTCGTATTGAAGTCACGAACGGAAACATCACCGAGTTTCAGGCCTCCACGCAAGACGATTTGCTTTGCACCGGAGAAAGCACTTCTTTGGAAGTATCGATTGAGCAACAGGTGTTTGAAGATAATTTTGACCCCGGAGTTTCATGGGGGCTATGGTCCAATATCAATGCTGGTGAGCAAGGCGACGATTGTGGGTCTGTGGATGGAAATGCACTGTACTTCAATGGCGCTGGTCAGCGAGTGGCAGAAACCATCGATATGGATGTAAGCGCAGGTGGAACGGTGCGCTTCGCCATCAAAATAGGATCGGGCACAGCGCCTTGTGACAACACAGAGGTGGGAGATGATGTCGTCCTAGAATACTCAACCAACGGTGGAGGAAACTGGCAATTGATTCAAACCCTTTTCGAAAATTCATACCCCGAGTTTGAAGTGCTGAATGTGCCTATCCCGGCGGCGGCTCAAACCAATTCAACCCGTTTTCGTTGGAGACAATTGGCCAATTCCGGTGCGGGAACCGATAACTGGAGCCTTGACGATATTGCCATTGGTGCTCTTTCTGATGCTGGTCTGGCCTACGCTTGGACACCAAATTATCAGATCAATGACGTCAACAGCCCTACGCCAACCATCGACCCGCTAGAGGATACCATGTATTACCTTACGGTGGAAGATAATTTAACAGGCTGTGTGTACACCGATTCTGTCTTCATTGATGTGGGACAAGGTTTCGTTTTGGAAATGACGCCAGATACGGTGCTCTGTGATGCACAAGGAATCCAATTGGAAGCTATTCCCGATGGGGATGATGATTACAATTATACTTGGAGCCCAAACAACGGCAGCGTGAATAACATTTTTTCAGCCACTCCAACGGTAAGCCCAATCACTACCACCATTTACTCTGTAGACGTGGTGAGCGATCAAGGATGTAGTGCTTCTGGACAAGTAGAGGTGACGGTAAATCAGCTCCTTTCGCTTGACTTGAGTGCAAGTCTGGATGAGATTTGTGTGGGCCAAGAAACACAATTGAACGCTTTTGTTGGTGGAATAAGTCAAGGCCTCGATTACGCTTGGTCACCCGCAAATAGTTTGAGCGACGCCTCCGTACCAGATCCCATTGCATCTCCAGAGAGCGATGTGACGTATGAATTGCTTGTGACAGATATTGAATCGGGATGTGTTCTTTCGGAGAGCATTGACATCGATGTGTTCGAGAGCTTCACTGTAGATGCGGGACCTGATTTGGCGTTTTGCGTGATTGCGGGACAAGAACTCGAAGCGGTAGCCAGCACCAATGAACCTTTGACTTGGGAATGGAGTCCGGCAACGGCCTTTGTTAATCCAAACCTCGCCTCTCCAACCATTTCGGCAGATGAAAGTCAAACTTTTACAGTAACCGCAAGCAATGCCCTCAATTGCTCTGCTTCTGCGGAGATCACGGTGGATCGTTTGGTCGCAATCCTTGATTTAGGCCCAGACCAAACCATTTGTGATGGTTCAAGCATTGAAATAGACCCTGGTTTTGACGAAAGCTTTGACTACGATTGGAGCACGAACGAAAACACGAGTTCCATTGAAGTGGACGCAGCAGACGTCTACGCGTTGACGATCACAACTCCCGATGGCTGTGTCGAAGAAGACGAGGTGGAGATTTTTATTCAGTCCCTTCCTCAAGTTAACCTACCAAGCGACCCAAATGCCTGTGAAGGACAAGACTTTGTGCTCGATGCAGGAAACCCCGGAATGAACTATGAATGGAGCACGGAAGAAGACACACAGGCCATTGTTGTGAATACTTCTGGATTGTATTCGGTGATGGTGACTGACGATCTCAATTGCGTAGGTGAAGATGAAGTTTTTGTGGAGTTTTTCCCAGTTCCGGAAGCGAACTTGCCCGATGAGCTCTTGTTCTGTGAAGATGAGACAATCATCTTGGATGCGGGAAACCCTGGAGATGTTTACCAGTGGAGTACCAATGAGACCACCCAGACCATCAGTCCACAAAACTCAGGCATTTACACGGTCACTGTGAGCAACGCCTTTAATTGTTCAACGGAAGATCAGACGGACGTAGTCATTCTCACCTATCCCGTCCTGGATTTGGGTGAGGATCAAGCCCTTTGCGAAGGTGAAGTTTTGACCTTAGAAGTGGAAGACCCTAATTTGAACATTCTTTGGAGTACGGGCGATACTAGCCCCACAATAGACGTGAGCAACACGGGAGTCTATTCCGTGGATGTAGATAACGGAGCTTGTTTCATTTCCGATCAAATCTCCTTGGTATTCAATCCCAATCCGGTAGATCCATTTGGCTCAGATACCATTGTTTGTTTCAACAGCCCGCCCTATAGTTTGTTGCTCCAAGCCTTGAATGCTGGGGCGACCTATCAGTGGAATACGGGTGCTACTCAAGACAACATTCAAGTTTTCGCCGCAGGTGCGTACAATGTGGAAGTCACTTCCGCCAATGGATGTTCTCAAACTTTTGAGATCAATGTTCTTGAAAGTTGCTTCGGTGATTTCCTCTATGTGCCCAATGCCTTTACTCCAGATAACGATGGCATCAATGATGTATTCCAAGTGAAGGGAGCACGAGTGGCTTCGTTCGAGCTGGAAATTTGGAATCGCTGGGGGGAACTGGTTTTCAAAACGGACGATATCAATGATTTCTGGGATGGAAGCCACCGCAATGGCGAACACTACGTAGAAAATGAGGTGTACATTTATACCATCAACTACCAGTATTTTACCGATGAATATGGTGGAATATCGGAGTTTGTGACCAAGGAAGGTTTCGTCACCATGATTCGATAGAAAGAGCTTATTTAAAACGACGCTGGAACAACTGTCGTTCGTTTTTCAGCGCCTATTGATTGATCTCCAAAAAGCGTTTTACGTTGTTGAGTGTTCCAAATACTACGAGTGTATCGGTGTCGTAAATCACTGTTTCTTCCTTCAACACCCCGAGAATGTGCTCTTTAAATTCTACCTCGCCATCGTTGTTTTCTTCTTCGAATTGACGCTTGAGGGTGATGAGCGTGAGGTTGTATTTTTCCAAAAGACGGATGTCTTCCAAAGTTCGATTCAATATCTTCTTGGGCGCTTTGATTTCGGCAATTTCGTAGTCGTCGGGAAGTTGAAGAAAAGCGGTAATGCTGGGGTTAATGAGGCGTTCAGCCACGATGCTTGCAATCTCGCCTTCGGGCTCAAGAATCTCTTCAACACCAAGATTTTTGAGTATGCGGATTTGATTGTCGCCACTGGCACGTACAATGACACGAGGGATTTTTAAATCGATCATGTTGAGTGCGGTGAGTACGGTGGCTTCAAAATTCTCACCAATGGCCACTATCGCTGCGTCCATTTCCTGGATGCGCTGTGCGAGAAGAGCTTTTTTGTCAGTAGAGTCCAAAGTAACAGCAAGCGAAACGTCGTCCTTGATATTTTCTATGCGTTCTTCGCTCACGTCAAAAGCAAATACTTCAGTGCCTTTGCTGGCCAATTTCTGAGCAATCTCACTGCCGTATTTTCCAACTCCGATTACAACAATTTTCTTCTGTGACATAGCGGATATAATTTAAACGAAGATACAATCTTTATGCCTCGCAAGCTTTTTCCAAGATCTCTGCAAAACGGTAAATGTCTTCAAAAGAATTGTAGAAAGGAACGGGAGCCATTCGAATAACATTGGGTTCGCGCCAGTCGGCAATGACTCCTTCTTTGGTAAGCACATCGAAAAGGGCTTTTCCGAATCCATGGGCAACCACAGAAACTTGAGCCCCTCTGGCTGAATGAGCTCTTGGGGTGATGATTTCCAAACTACCCTTAGTCAGTTGAGACGAAATTCGATCGATTTCAAACATCAAATAATCCGATAGCTTGAGGGATTTCTCACGCAAGGCATCCATTCCCACTTCGTCAAACATCTCCAAGGCCACTTTGTGTGGAGTCATGGCGAGTACTGGGGCGTTGCTCAATTGCCATCCTTCCGCTCCAGGGATGGCTTTGAATCCTGGAGCCATCTGAAAGCGCTCACTTTTATCATGACCCCACCATCCGGCCATTCTGGGCAAAGATTGCTGAACTCCATTTTTTTCGTGAACAAAGGCACCAGAGATGCTACCCGGACCCGAGTTCAGATATTTATAGGTACACCAGCAAGCAAAATCCACCCCCCAATCATGAAGTTTCATGGGGACATTTCCCGCTGCATGGGCCAAGTCAAAACCGCAATAAGCACCAACTTCATGCGCGGCTGTGGCGATGGTCTGCATGTCGAACACTTGTCCGGTATAGTAATTCACTCCACCAATCATCACGCAGGCCAATTCGTTGCCGTGCTCTTTGATTGCCGACAAAATATCTTCGGTTTCAATCAGTTCACTGCCCGGTCTTGGGCCAACTTCAACAAGCGCTTCGGACAATTTCAAACCGTGAAGCTCAATTTGTGATTCAACAGCATATTGGTCGGAAGGGAAGGCCTTTTTTTCGGTCAGAATTTTAAAGCGTTTCGCATCAGGACGATAAAAGCTGGTAAGGAGAAGGTGAAGGTTAACGGTGAGTCCGTTCATCATCACTACCTCATTTTCTTGAGCGCCAACCAAACGAGCTGCTGCAGAAGTGAAGAGTTCGTGATAGCTGAACCAAGGGTTTTTAGCGTGGAAATGTCCTTCCACTCCCCAATCTGCCCAATCTTTGAGCTCTTGGTCGATGGCTGCTTTGACGTCTTTGGGTTGGAGTCCGAGAGAATTGCCGGTAAAATAGATCACCTCTTTGCCGTCAATCACGGGGATGTGAAAGCGCTTTCTGTACTCAAAAAGGCGGTCTGCGGCATCAAATGCGCGTACCTGAGATAAATCATGTTGGAATTGGTTCATGGAGCCTTACTTTTGTGGCTCAAAGAAGGCCGAAATTTCTTAAAATTCAAAACCCAATTCCATGATCCAGCGTTCTAATTCAAAAGCTCTCTTCGAAAGTTCACAAAAACTCTTCCCCGGCGGAGTGAATTCGCCAGTTCGCGCATTCAAATCAGTTGGAGGAACTCCACTTTTTATTGCGAAGGGCGATGGATGCAGAATTTGGGATGAAGACGGGAATGAATTCATCGATTTCTGCAACTCTTGGGGTCCGCTCATTCTCGGACACAATCATCCAAAGATTCGCGAAGCCCTGTTTGAAACCGTGGCCAAGGGAACTTCTTTTGGAGCCCCAACCAAGTTAGAAAATGAACTTGCCACTTTGATTCTTGACAATCACAAGTACATCGAGAAGTTGCGCTTTGTGAGCTCGGGAACCGAAGCAGCGATGTCGGCCATCCGCCTTGCTCGTGGGGTAACGGGCAGAGATAAAATCATCAAATTCGAAGGGTGTTATCACGGACACGTGGATGCTTTGCTCGTTCAAGCGGGCTCGGGATTGGCCACTTACGGCACCTCCTCTTCCGCAGGAGTCCCAGAAGCCTATGTTAAAGAAACCATCGTCCTCCCCTTGAACGATCGGGATGCTTTGGAGAATGCCATCGCCACGCACAAAGACCAAATCGCTTGCATCGCCATTGAGCCCATTCCTGCCAACAACGGCTTGCTCATCCAAGATATTGACTTTTTGCGTTTCTTGAGAGAAATCTGCACGAGAGAAGGTATTATTTTGTTGTTTGACGAGGTCATTTCAGGATTTAGAGTTGG
This sequence comes from uncultured Comamonadaceae bacterium, assembly GCA_964649515.1. Classification (GTDB taxonomy): domain Bacteria; phylum Bacteroidota; class Bacteroidia; order Flavobacteriales_D; family Sanyastnellaceae; genus CALKGK01. The sequence continues at coordinate 28,957 of CAZYPV010000012.1, forward strand.
TTTCGAAGGAGCGGCAGGATATTACGGCATTCAGCCAGATGTGATGGCTTTCGGAAAAATTATTGGTGGCGGTTTGCCCGTGGGTGCCTACGGTTCAAGCAAAGAGGTGATGGCACATGTTTCACCTGAAGGACCTGTTTACCAAGCTGGAACCCTGAGCGGAAATCCAGTGGCAATGGCTGCGGGTAAAGCGCAGTTAAGTGTTTGCTTGGAACCTGGGTTCTATGAAAAATTGCTCGAAAAAACCGAGTATTTCAAAAATGCCATTTTGGAGCACAGCAAGGCAAAAGGATACACTTTCAATATTTTCAACAGAGGTTCAATTTTCTGGTTGGCGTTTTCCGACAAAGTGGCCATTCGAAAGTCGTCCGAAATTGATGCAGACAGCATGAAGTACTTCACCAAGCTCCATGCGGCCTTGTTGGACAGGGGAGTTTATCTCGGACCAAGTGGGTATGAGGTGGGATTCATTTCTGCGGCTCATCAAAAAGAAGACCTCGATCAAGCCATTGTTGCTTTCAAAGAAGCGCTAGATATTGCCTTCGCAGAGGAGTAAGGCCAAGAGAATAAGAGCGGCTTTGATGAGGATGCTACCATCAAGAAGCGCAGAAAAATACATTTCACTGCGCTGAGCATTGGTGCGAACAACAAGCAGTAATGCGATGAGGTTACCAAGGTTGTAAGCTATAAAAACAGCACTACTGATGCCTCCGCTAGACCAAACCATGCTGGTGCAGAACGAGGAAAAAACCAAAGCAAAAGCGGCGATGTACAAGGCCCCTCGTTTTCCAAAAAGTTGGGGGATGGTTTTTTGTTCGGGTTGATCGTAGGCCAAATCACGGAGGTCAAAAGGAATGGTGATGCCAAAGATGAAGAGGAATCCTTCCGCCAAGAGCCACCAAAAAGCCCCATATTGCAAGATGCTCCATCCATGATCGTGAATGGCAGGCAAAGCAATGCAACTCACCATCCAAGTGAAGGAGATGAGGTAGATTTTGAGATATGGGGTTTGACGAAGCGCGTGATTTTTCTTTCGTTTCTTGCGGATGGGAATGGCGTAAAACAAGGAGAACAAACCGGGAATCACAAGGAGGAGCCAGTCGGTCCACTTTAAAAACAAGGCAAGCACCAAGGTGAGCAATCCACCCATCAAACCGAGAAGACGGATCATTTTTTCATTCCGAACGAGCCAATTGTTTCTTCCGGCTGAACGGTATTCTTTAAAGTGCTCTAATTTGACACTGCGCTGAAGGTTGTAGGTAAAGAAAGTACTGCATGCAACAAAGGCGGCGAGCAAAAAACTGCCCTTACCGAGTACAGCACCGGATTGAAAGGTGAAAAATCCCGCCCCGAGTGAAATCCAAACGTTGCTGTAAACTGCATTTCGGAAGTGTTTCTGTAAAAGGAAGCGCCCCGATCTCACTACCCACGAAGAATAAAGTAAACCACAACACCCGCTACTGCACCAATGCTACTTCCTTTCAAGCCACCGAGTATTTTTCGAGACCGAGCCACACTTTCATAACCCATGGCGTAAATTTCGTCGAATCGGTGGGCGGGGTTGCTAATGGTTTGTTCCCTGATTTTGACTTTTGGTACAAGTTGAAACAGGGTATAGGTGATGGGGATGATCATGGGTGTAATGAGTCCACCCTCTGCCAAATATCCCCCAGCAGCGCCAAGTCCGTAGCCAACATAGGTCGTTGGACGAGGATCGTAGCCCGCAAGAGCGTCTTGCTCTCCTGCAATGTAAACACGCATTTCTTGCACCGTAAAATCATCTCCAATGAAGGTGTCTTGGGTGTAAAAAACCTGTTCAGTGCTGTCTTTCGGGGTGATGGAAAAAATGTCTGATCGCGGGTTGGAAAGGGATTTAACTTTTCCTCGCTTATTCTTCACCTCATAACGTACCTCAAAATCATTTACTTCCGTAATTTTGCATTCGATTTCGTGTCCGGACATCTTCAAGATCAAATCTTGAGCGGAAATAGCGCAGGAAAGAAGGACACCAATTGCTAGGGATATACTGGATTTCATGAGGGGCATTTTGTCAAAGGTAAAAACCTTCAAAGAACTACTTTATACCCTTTGAACGGTTTATTAATAAGTCTGCGTGAACAAGCGCTCTGATCAAATGTATATTAGCCATCGGAAATAGTCCGATTAATCCGATTTTGGAGATGAAAAATGGAACTTTTGCCTCACGGCACATCGGCCCAAGAGCCGCTCAGGAACAAGAGATGTTAAGCGCATCTGGAGTATCCACTATGGAAGAATTGGTTGCAAAAACCATCCCTGCCAATATTCGTCGGAAAGCCCTCGATGTTCAAGCGGCGATGACTGAACAAGAATACTTGGAACACATCCAAGAACTTGGAGAGCAAAATCAACGCTTTACCTCTTACATCGGTATGGGGTATTACCCAAGCGTAACGCCTCCGGTCATCATGAGAAACGTGCTTGAAAATCCAGGGTGGTACACGGCATACACTCCTTACCAAGCTGAAATTGCTCAAGGACGTTTGGAGGCCCTGTTGAATTTTCAAACGGTGGTATCGGACCTCACAGGAATGGAGATTGCCAATGCATCGCTTTTGGACGAAGGAACCGCTGCCGCTGAGGCGATGATCATGTTCTTCAACAATCGCAGTCGTTCTGCAGTGAAAGCAGGAGTGAACAAGTGCTTTGTGGATGAAGATATGTATCCTCAAACCAAAGACATCCTAGCGACAAGAGCCAAGTACATTGATGTGGAATTGGTAGAAGGCGACTTCAAAACAGCGGAGTTGGACGAGCAATTTTTCTGCGCCATGGTTCAATATCCATCGGGCAAAGGTGAAGTTAGAGATTATGCCCACTTTGCCTCAGAAATCAAAAAGCACGATATCAAGCTGGGAGTAGCCACCGATCTTATGGCACTTACCCACCTTGCAGAGCCAGGCTCTTGGGGAGCAGATGCCGTTTACGGAAACTCACAACGCTTTGGTGTTCCAATGGGTTACGGTGGTCCGCACGCAGCATTCTTCGCTACGCATGACAGCTACAAAAGACACATTCCGGGTAGAATTATTGGCGTAAGTCAAGACCGCCTTGGAAAATCGGGTTATCGCATGGCGTTGCAAACCAGAGAGCAGCACATACGAAGAGATAAAGCCACTTCCAACATTTGCACCGCTCAAGCACTCCTCGCCGTGATGGCCTCGATGTATGCTGTGTATCACGGGAAAGAAGGTTTGATGCGCATTTCAGGAAATATCCACCAAAAAGCAAAAGAGCTGGCAAGCGCACTCACCAGCGGATCGTTCAATCTGAAATACGAGCATTTTTTCGATACCGTAACCATCACAGGAGCAGACGCTGCAGTGATCAAACAAAAAGCAGAAGCCAAGAAGATGAACTTCTGCTATCATCCTGATGGAGATATCAGCATTTCTACCTTTGAGGGGATGACCGATGCACACTTGAAGGCAATATTGGAAGTGTTTGGTGTTGAAAACCAAGGAAGTGCATCGGAAGATCGAATCGGGAACATGAAAAGAAGTTCAGATTTTCTGCAGCACCCCGTGTTCAATACCTACCGCTCTGAAACAGAAATGATGCGCTATCTCAAGCGCCTCGAGAACAAAGATCTTTCTTTGGTGCATTCAATGATACCCCTCGGGAGTTGTACCATGAAACTCAACTCTGCGAGTGAATTGATGCCCATCACTTGGCCGAATTGGGCCGGGCTCCATCCCTTCATCCCCATAGAACAAGCGCAAGGTTACCAAACCATGCTTAAAACATTGGCTGAGGACCTCGCTGAGGTGACAGGATTTGCCGGAGTTTCACTTCAACCCAACTCAGGAGCACAAGGAGAATACACCGGCTTGATGGTGATCAGGGCTTATCACGACGCTCGAGGAGATCACCACAGAAACATTTGTTTGATTCCATCATCTGCGCACGGAACCAACCCAGCATCTGCAGTAATGGCAGGAATGAAAGTGGTGGTTGTGGCTTGCGATGAGGATGGAAATGTGGATGTGGACGACCTCAAAGCGAAGGCGGACATGCACAAAGACAATTTGGGTGCTTTGATGGTGACCTACCCATCCACCCACGGTGTGTTTGAAGAAGCCATTGTTGAGATCAACGAATATGTGCATGCCTGTGGCGGACAAGTGTACATGGACGGTGCAAACATGAATGCGCAAGTTGGTTTAACCAGCCCTGGACACATTGGGGCAGATGTATGTCACCTCAACCTGCACAAAACCTTCGCCATTCCTCATGGAGGAGGAGGCCCTGGAATGGGTCCCATTGGTGTTGCCGCGCATTTGATTCCATTCTTGCCCGGTAATCCAGTGATTAAAACAGGAGGAGAGCAAGCTGTAACCGGTGTGAGTGCTGCACCTTGGGGATCTGCGCTCATCTTGTTGATTAGCTATGCCTACAATAAAATGCTGGGTGCGAAAGGTTTGCAAGCAAGCACGGAATGGGCCATTTTGAACGCCAACTACATTCGAGCTCGACTTGAAGACAGTTATCCCATCCTCTACAAAGGAAAGAACGGAACCGTAGCGCATGAAATGATCATAGACTGCCGAGAGTTCAAGAACAGTGTGGGCATCGAAGTAGCAGACATTGCCAAGCGATTGATGGACTATGGTTTCCACGCGCCAACAGTATCTTTCCCCGTAGCTGGAACACTCATGATTGAGCCAACCGAAAGCGAATCCAAAGAAGAATTGGATCGCTTTTGTGACGCCATGATTCAAATTCGAGAAGAAATCCGCGAAATTGAACAAGGCATTTATGGTTTGGAAGATAACGTGCTCAAAATGGCACCTCACACTGCAGAAGAAGTGTGTTCCACCGAATGGAACCACAGCTATTCAAGAGAAAAAGCAGCCTTCCCAATGCCTTATGTTCGAAACAATAAATTTTGGGTAGCCGTTTCGCGAATCGACAACGCCTTTGGTGATCGCAACTTGATTTGTACTTGTCCTCCAATGGAAGAGTATGAATCAATGGCTTAAGCAGCCCAGGAGATGACTCTTGAACGAAGGAAATGAAACCCATGCAATGTTGGCTTAGGGTATTCTTATGCTGAATTGTATTAGAAATGTGTTAGATGGAGAAATCTTAGCAGACCATGAACTTGATTGGATACTGTAAAGATTGTTATATTTGGCGCTCAACAAATGAATTGTTCCCAATTAAACTAGAATTAAATATTAAATGATTATGAAGAAAATTTACGCTTTGCTACTAGGAGTTGCGGTTTCAGGAAGTGCGCTCGCGCAGTTCGCTGTTGGAGCGCAGCCCATGGTGAAAGAAAAAACTACCAACTTCAGAACAGGTGCTCCTGCAAATGTTCAAGGAGGAGAACGTGAAGTTTTTTACACCGACGACTTTAGTGACTGTAACGAGTGGACAATCGGTAACGCATACAACGATGGTCTTACTCAATTCTACGAAAACCTGAACTTCCAGTGCGGAACAGGGATTGCTCCAGATCCAAACGGAAGTGCACCAATTCCAGTGATTCAATCAACAACTGCAGACAACGGATTTATTCTTGTTGACTCTGATGGTGAGGCGAATCAAACTGAAATTGAGAACTGCTACATTCAGATGGTGAATCCAGTAGATTGTTCTGAGCATCCTTTTGTTTCCATTTCTTTCGAAACACAGTACCGTATGTGGGATGGTGGTTCTAGTGATGGAAATGAGTACTGCTGGGTAGAGGTTTCTACCGACGGTACAACTTGGCCAGATCAGAGCACTACTGATGATGCTCCAGGTCGTTACGAACTATGGCCAGAAATGGGAACACAAGACCCAGTAGAGAACCCAACACTTATCACTTTTGACATCACCGAAGCTGCTGGTGGTGCTGAGCAAGTATGGTTGCGTTTCCGTTGGAGAGGTACTTATGGTTATGCCTGGATGGTTGATGACCTTGCTTTCTTCGATACTCCTGCGAATGATATTCGTGTGGATGGCTATGTGTCTTACACAGACCAAGCAACTTCAACAGATGCAACTGGTCTTGGATTCTACGAGTACGGCGCGATTCCAACCTCACAATTGACGGAATTGGTTTTCGCTGGTCGTGTGCGTAACATCGGTTCAAACCCACAGGCAAACACTCAAATGGAAGTAACTGTAAACGGTGATGTTGTTGGAACTTCGGCTCCTGACTTTACTTTGGAATACGGTGCCTTCGATACTTTGAGAGTTCAAGGATATACTCCTCCTGCAACTCCGGGTATGTACAATGTTGAGTACAACTTCTCTTCTGACGAGATGGATGAAGACATGTCGAACAACACTGCAACGCAGTTCTTCGAGGTGACTGACGGGTCTTACGGACGTGACGATGAAACGTTCTCAGGTGTATTCCCTGCAGACGGAACAGTTGATTATACTGCTGCTACTCCTTTCCAATTCTTTGGTGATGCTACCATCTACGGTATTGAAGTAGCCATCATGGACAACTCTGAACCAGGTACAGATTTTGTTTGTCACTTGTTGGATTTCGAAAACTTGGAGATTCAAGAATCAACAGAAGAATTGGTATTGTTGAACCCAAGCATCAACGGTAACGATGGAACAGACGGAGAAGTAAACTGGTACTACTTCCCATTCGAAGACCCAATCGATGTATCTGCTGGTGAAGGATGGGTTGCCGCTTTCGAACACTACGGTGGAAATGAAGTACAGATTGGTGAGTCTAAAAACACACCAGATCAAACTGCATTTGTTTACGGACCGTTTGGTGCGAATCAAGCTTATGACTGGTACTTCACCAATGAAGTGCCAATGGTACGTTTCAGCCTAGTAGAGCGTGAAGTTGCTGTGAACGAGGTAAACGGTGTTAACTTCTCTCTTGGGCAAAACATGCCAAACCCTGCGAATGGTATTACACGTATCAACTACGAATTGAACAGCGCTGATGCTGTTACTTTCGAAGTACGTGACATCACAGGTAAATTGGTTCAAACCATGAACTTGGGAACTCAAGCTGCTGGTAAAAACACCCTCGAATTGAACGTTGAGCAATTCGAAGCTGGAATCTACACTTACACATTGACTGTAGGTGGAGAGCGTTTGACCAACAGAATGATTGTGAAGTAAGCAATTACAAAACATCAAATATGAAAAGGAGCACGAGAGTGCTCCTTTTTTTGTGCCCAGTTCGAAGTATGGCCCTGAGAATAATTCTCAACAAGCCTTCAATTGTGGAGTGAAGTATTTTTTATTGTGATTCCTATAATCCGAAGGAATAGTGGTTTGATACCATGAATAATTGCTTAAATTGTAGGTTCTAAAGAAAAAACCAAAGTATGAAGAAAGTATACCTATTTGCTATCGCTTTGATCTTTGTAGCAAGCGTAACCGCTCAGAGCATCAAGCCTAACCGTAACTTTGAAGCCAGACAGAAATTCCCAACAAATGAGATTTCTGTGGTAGAAAGAGCGCCTGCCGGACCAACATTCCTCGAAAGAGGTGGTGGAGGTATTTTATTCACTGAAGACTTTGCCAACGGATTGGATGGAAACAATGGATTTGGTGAATGGACAACCGACGATACAGCAGACGGAACCATTTGGATGCTAGCTAACGATGAAAGCCCAGCAGGTGAATGGTCTACCAACACAGGAGCCTTAGAATCGACCACCGCGGATAACGGTTGGATGATTTTTGATTGTGACCGATACAACACCCAATTTGCAGGTTCTACCGAAGGACAGATTGACGGTGGTGAGGCCTACGTAGATGTGGAAGGAACCTTGACCAGCCCAATGTTGGACTTCTCAGGCATCAACGCTGTTGTTGTGGAGTGGGAACACTACTACCGTTTTTGCTGCAGCGATGAACACCCATTGACTTTGGAAGTTTCCAATGATGGTGGTGATACCTTCACCCGTTTTAACGCCGCAGGTGTGAACCCAAGTGCTACGAATAGCTTTTCTGGAACCGTTACACAGTCTGTGGACATCAGCTGTGTTGCTGCCAATAGCTCAGATGTAGTTATTCAATGGGCGTGGAGACAGCCAGATGGAGGAGGTAACTCTCACTACGTTTGGGGAATCGATGATATTCGCATCTTCGAAAACCAAACCGGAAACGACATTACCATCGGAAATTATGCTTCTTACACCGATTACGAAACCACAGGTGTTTTTGAATATGGAGTATGGCCTTTCTCTCAATTGATTGAACTTCAAGCAGCTGCTAATTACCAAGTTTTGGGTACGGTATCACAACCAAATGCTGTGCTTACCGTAAGTGCTGGAGATTTCTCCGGAACTACCGATCCTCAAGAGTTGTTCTATCCAACCTGTGTAGATGATACATTGCGTGTGTTCGGATATACACCGGAAGCGGTTGAAGGAACTTATGACGTAACCTTCGAGATTGCCTCAGATTCTACCGACGCTACTCCAGACGATAATATTCGTATTCAGTCGTTCGAAGTAAGCGAATTTGTGTACGCAAGAGATGACGGTCAAATTTCAGGTGTATTCCCAGCAGACGGAGCAGATGAATTCATTGCAGCGGCTGATTTTCAAATTTTCGAAGACATCACGGTTTACGGTATTGATGTTGCCCTCATGAATGGCTCAGACGCAGGAACGGATATTATCGCCTACATCCTCGATGCTGAGTTGGAAGTAATTGAATCAACAGAAGAAATTGAGCTGAATCCCGATTTCTTGAACGCTACTAATGCTACGGAAGTTGTGTGGACTACCTTCTTGTTCGATGATCCGGTTGACGTTCCTGCGAACAGCTTGGTTGCAGCTGCTTTTAACCACTATGGCGGAAATGAAGTGCAAATTGGTGAATCAAAAACAGTACCTCCACAGACATGCTTCGTTAACGGAGACTTTGGAAGCGCTGGATTCGATTGGTACTTCACTACAGAGGCGCCAATGGTTCGTTTGAACTTGAACCCAAATGCGGTACAAACGCCAAACGATGTAAGCAATTTGAAAGACCAAGAAGGAAATCGTTTGTTCCAAAACAATCCTAACCCAAGCAACGGAATCACCAAAATTCGTTTTGAGTTGATGAATGCGGGTGAAGTTGTTCTCGAAATCAGAGACATGACAGGAAGAATTGTAGAAACAAGAGACCTTGGGACTTTGGGTACAGGCGTTCATGCAGAACGTGTAGATACCAACAGCATGGAATCAGGATTGTACACTTACAGCGTTATTATCAACGGTTCTCGCCTTACGAAAACAATGGTGGTTGCCGGAAACTAATGTCCGAAGTATAAAAGATGAAAGAAAGGGCGGTTCAATGAATCGCCCTTTTTTTATTGCACAGTGTTTTCTTAGGGCTTGGATATTAACAGGATAGTGTAGGAAAGTTCTTATCTTTTTATCAGTAAAGCTCTGTCAGACAATGTACCATTGTAATCTAAATTCGCAGCAAGCAATTTAAAAGCCACACCCATGAAGTACCTCTTTTCAATCTCAACCTTCTTACTCATTTCCTCCTGCTTAGTGAATCGAGTAAATGCCCAAGATGCAACGAACATCGACGAGGCTCCCGGCAGATATTTAACGGCCCCCGAAGAATTAAGTTGGGATGGTTTTCAACGAGTAAGCACCATTTGGTCTGAAGACTTTGCTAACGGAATTCCAGCAGATTGGGAGAATGAGGCCAGTCCAAGTCCGGCAACTTGGGAATACAGAGGAGTGGGTACCAACCCATCCAATCAATTAGGAACAATTGGTTCCTGCCTGGCCGATGGCCTCGTGGGTGGAGACCCCATTGCTTCTCCGAGTGCAAACAATGGTTTTGTCATCTTTGATTCGAATTATTGGGATGATTCTGAAGGTCCATGCGGAAGTTTCGGGACAGGTTTAGCACCTGGTCCGCACATCGCTTCACTCACCACGCCGAGTATCGACTTGAGCGCCTATCCCAACGTGGGCATCGAGTTTTATCAGTACCACAAAAATTATCAGGCAGCCACGAAAGTCCAAGCGAGCGTTGATGGAGGAGCATGGGAAGACGTGTTTGTCAACACTACTCCGCTTAACAATGGATCCACAGCCCTGAATGATTATCAACGGAAAAACATTTCTTCGTTCATTGGTGGGCAATCGGACGTTCGTTTGAGGTTTCTATTTGATGGAAATTATTATTTCTGGATGTTGGATGATATCGCCCTTTTTGAGCTGAGCGAAAACAACCTCGTATTGCAGGAAACATCCTACGGAGATTTTAATCCAGACAACCCCGATTACATTACCGGATACGAGTTCATGGAATACAGCCAGTATCCTTCAGCAATGAGTCCATTGCTTAAATTGTCTGGACGAGTAGCCAATTACGGTTATGCACCTCAGAACAATGCTACCTTGAACGCTAAGGTGCTTGGAAATGATGGAAGCACGGTGCTATTCGATGCTAATGATGATACCGAAACCATGGAACCCGAGGATGAGGAGGTATTTCGCCCAGGAACGTTTCAATTGCCTAGCGATCAAGGCTTGTATCCCGTGCAGTTTTCGGCGATTCAAGATGAGGAAGAGGACGAACCGGCAGACAATGTGCTTGAGTCCGAAATTGAAATCACTGAATATGTGTACTCGCGAGACCGTTTGGAAACCAATGCGATTTACTTTCCGCCAGCCATCTTTGATAATGTGAGCTATGAAGTGGGGAACATGTTTCTCATTACAGCAGAGGCCCAAGCCTGCCATTCGGTGTCTGTTGGGGTGAGTGTTGGAAGTACCGTGGGATCACCGCTTCAAGCAGCCATTTATAAATTGGATGTAGAAGGCGGTTTGACCACAGAGCTGGTTGCCGAAAGCGATGTTGTACCACTCGACCCTACGGCTTACAATACCATAGGGACCAATCATGTGCAAGTAATTCCATTTGATGCTCCCGTGCAATTGGACAAAGACAGTGTTTATCTCGTGATGGTGGAGGCTGAAGAAGGACCATCCAACGTACTTTTTCCTTTGAGTGGAAACAGCCCAAATTTAACTTCATTCGTGCGTTATGCTCCAAATACTTGGTTTTACCTGGTGCGCACGCCCATTGTTCGGATGAATTTTGGAGAGGTGACTTCCATTGAAGAAGAGGAAGAAGAACTGCTTTCTGCCTTAAATGTTTATCCTAACCCGGCGAGTGAAACGGTCAATATTGAGCTTCCGGCAAGCAAGGAATCGTCTGAGCTTTGGGTCTATAATCAATTGGGACAAGTGCTCAGGCATTTCCTTCTTTCGCCCGCGGAGACTCAAGTGAAAACCCTGTCAACAACGGATCTAGAAAGTGGTGCTTATCAAGTACTTTGGAAAAGTCCAACCCAAGAGTTGAGAACAACTTTGATGGTTCGATAATGGGAACATGAAGCCTTGCTAAGCTCAAGCCTTTTCTCGTAACTTTCGCACCTATGGGAATCAAATCATCGCTCAGTAAGCCCTTCGCAAGTTGGTCCATTAAATCGTTAAAAAAGGCAGTTCAAAAGCCTATTGAAAGCCAAGAAAAGGTAAGGCTAGAGCTGCTTAAAAAAGCGAGCAACACTGCTTTTGGTAAAGACCATGGGTTTTCGGCCATTTCAAATTACGAGGAGTTCAAACGGGCAATTCCTATTCGAGACTATGAAGAGCTTTCGCCCTACGTGAAACGAGCAGTGGCGGGTGAAAAGGACGTTCTCTGGCCGGGGATCCCGAAGTACTTTTGCAAAACCAGCGGAACGACCAGCGGTGTGAAGTACATCCCCATCAGCCACGAAAGCATGCCCGAACACATCAACGCTGCGCGAAATGCACTGCTGTCTTACATTCACGAAGAAAAAGAAGCGGGCTTTGTGAACGGTAAAATGATCTTCCTTCAAGGGAGTCCGGAAATGCACCAATTGGAAAGTGGGATACCCTACGGCAGACTTTCAGGCATTGTGGCCCATCATGTTCCCGGCTATCTTCAGAAAAATCGCTTGCCTTCATTCGAAACGAATTGCATCGAAGATTGGGAAGAAAAGGTGGCTGCAGTTGTTCGTGAAACGGCAGAGGAGAACATGACCCTCATCTCTGGAATACCCTCTTGGGTGCAGATGTATTACGAAAAGTTGCTCGAATACACCGGTAAAAAAACAGTAGCCGAAGTGTTCCCAAACCTGTCCTTGTTCGTCTATGGAGGGGTGAATTTCGAACCCTACCGAAAGAAGTTCAGGGAATTGGTGGGTAAGGATCTCCCTTCAATTGAGACATATCCAGCATCGGAAGGTTTTATCGCTTTTCAAGATCAACAAAATGAAGAAGGTCTGCTGTTGAATGTCAATGGAGGTATTTTCTTTGAGTTCATTCAAGCGGATACCTTTGGACAAGAGAATGAAAAACGGATTGCCCTGGACGAGGTTGAACTGGGGGTAAATTATGCCCTCATTTTGAATACAAATGCCGGACTGTGGGGCTATTCCATTGGGGATACGGTGAAATTTACTTCGCTCAAGCCCTACCGAGTGAAGGTGACAGGAAGAATAAAGCACTTTACATCGGCTTTTGGTGAGCACGTTATTGCTGAAGAAATAGAGGCGGCAATGAGCGAGGCAAGTGCAAAAAGTGAGGCCGTTGTTAGTGAGTTTCACCTCGCGCCAGAGGTGCAACCCGAGGTCGGTTTACCCTACCATGAGTGGTTTTTAGAGTTTGATCAACTTCCGGCAGATTTGGATGCCTTTGCCTTGGAATTGGACGCTGCATTGAGAAAAAGAAATGCTTACTATGATGATCTCATTTCAGGAAACATTCTTCGAACTGCGGTCATCACTCCTTTGAAAAAAGGCAGCTTTCATGCTTTTATGGAGAGTCAAGGACGATTGGGTGGACAAAACAAGGTGCAGCGCTTGAGCAACGATCGTTCAACCGCTGAGGCCTTATTGAAATGTTCTGGTAAACTTTAACTCAAGATGGCAGCGAGTGCTTCGAGAGTCAAGGGTTTATTGATGAAGCCTGAAAAATGATTTTCTTCAGACCGAATGTTTTCTTCGATGTCTTCCTGAGCAGAGAGCGCGTAAATCTTTCCTTTGAAACCAGCTTTCACCAACCTTTCTGCCACCGTGAAACCATTCATTCCGGGCATATAGATGTCCATCAGAACCAAATCAAATTCCTCCTTTTCACATAGCTCTAGTGCATGCTCACCATTTGCCACCAAAAATGGGTCAGATATTCCTAAATTCTCGAGCATTTTGGAAGCTACTAATCGGTTGAGTTTATTGTCGTCAACCACAAGAATTTTTTTCAAGTTGAGAACACCTGAAGGAGTTGGAATAATGGGTGCTTCTTGCCCTCCTTTTGAAAGCTCTTTCAAGTCGTGCAGAAACATGCCAAGATGTACATTTTGCACAGAGGGATGCTCATTATTCTTATCACTGAAATAGACTAATTCTTGCCCTTCAGCTTGTTCTTGGTCCATCCTTAGAATGACCGTGTTGGCCGTAATTTGTTCTGCGTCTTCAATTCGTTTACAGCCAAATTCATCGAGCCAAAGACAAATACTGGTGAGTTCTGGGCGAGCATGAGGAACATGGTAAGCGTTAAATCCAAAAGGATGGCGATGGACTTCGCGGATGCTTTTTGATTTGGCCAAGAGTGGAATACTTAAGGTAAAAACGCTGCCCGAATTCAGCTTCGATTGCACGCTCAACTCACCCTGCATTACTTCGGCATTTTTCTTACATACCGCTAATCCCAAACCAGCTCCATCAAAATTTCTGCTCAAGGAACTGTCCACTTGTTCAAAAGGTTCAAATATGCGCTGCAGATGATCTTCAGAAATCCCAAGTCCGGTATCTTCCACTTCAAAAATGAGCCGCTCACCACTTCCTTTTCTAACACTCACTCGAATGCCACCTTCATCGGTGAATTTGATGGAATTGCTTATCAAATTGTTCAAGATTTGAAGAAAGCGAGGGCGGTCCAGTGAAAGCTTTGCGGGCAGATCGAGATCAAAAACAATGTCGCACCGCAAGTTTTTCTGCGATATTCGAGGGAGGTGTAAAGTGCATGCTTGAGAAATGGTGTCAATGAGGTCACATTTTTCAAGTTTTCCGGTGTTTAAGTTCTTTTGCGAACGGGAGTAGTCAAGCACTTGATTCATCAAGTCCAACAACTGTTCTCCGCCATTGATAATGTGTTGATTCAGCTCTTTTTGTTCCTTCGTTAAGTTGGTTTGCTTCAAAAGTTGACTAAATCCCAAAACGGCGTTGAGGGGTGTTCGAACCTCATGCGACATCACCGAAAGAAAATCTTCCCTTGTCTTCAATGCAGCGAGCGTTTGGCTGTGTGCTGCTTCCAGTTCTTTGGCCTTAGAATGATTTTCTTCTCGCTCCTTGGCAATCCATTTGTTGCCAGAAATGGAAAAATAGGTGGTCATGGCCACCAAAATGTACACCGATAAAACGATGTCGAAATGCCGAACTTCATCATTCGCATAGGGCGCAACCAAAGAAGGATCGAGGTATTCGACGAGAAAAATTCCTCCTAGAATAATGGGCACGGCAAAGGCAAACCAATAGGTTTTTGTTCTTCCTGTAATGAGAAAACCCGCCTGAATGATGGCGAGGTAGATGTACATGATGGTACCGTCAATTCCGGCATTGAAGAAATAGACAAGGCCAACAACAGTAGATGCGAAAATGAGAAAGGAATGGACAAAAAAGGAGTACCTTTCTGGTTGTTTCTTGACGCAAACTCGCAGCGTAATGAGGATGGCGATGGAAATAAAGTGCACCAGAAGGACATGGAAAGGCATGTTCTGAAGCCAGGAAGTAACGGTACCCACCAAAACGATTCCAAGACTCGCATTCAATACGGTGTTGAAAAATCGCTGGTCGGTTTTTAAAGCTATTTGGTTGGGCATAAGAAATGCGAGCGTGGAACGTTTTTTGTCTTTCAGGATGCTAAAAATAACATTTATACCATGATTCGTGCAACAAGTATCTTCTTCTTTTTCATACTATCGATCTTCAGCAGCGCACAGTTGTCTCCGTCAAAAAAGAGTCATGATTTTGGAGTGGTTGATGAAGGGAGCAAGCGCATCGTTGAAATGGAATTCGTCAACCTCGGAGATCGAGAAACGATGCTTCTTACGAGCAACTTCCCTAGAGAATACGATGTTGTTTTTTCAAATAAACGAATACTCCCCGGAGAGTCACTCATCGTTCGGGTGAAATTAAATCCGTTTCGAAAAGGGGAATTGAAAGATGAGGTATTGCTGTATTTCACAGATCAACTTGAGCCGCTGCGTTTGCGTTTTGAGGGAAAAGTGAAGCACGTTGATACCAGCACAAATACTCCTTGTCCCAAATTCAACGAAGAACAAAATTGCTGCGATGATTGGCAGTTTCAAGTAGAATTGCGCGATGCCCAAACCTTGGAGTTGCTGCCCAAATCAAGATTCAGAATCATCCAGCAGGGCATTGTTCAACGCGATGTACTAACGGATAAAAAAGGACAATACTCAGAAGAGGTCCCCATTGCCTATTATTACCTCATCGGGAGCCAAAAAGGGTATTTCTCTGCAGATACCGCCATGTACATCAATAGAAGAAATAAAAACCTCACCCTTTACCTCGAGCCCAATGCGCCGGAGCCAAAAGAAGAACAGACCCTTCTCGTGCTGGAAGAAGAAAGGTTGGAAGAAGGAGAGAATGAAACGCCCAAGGTGGAACAAGACGATGATTGGAGCATTAATATTGAACAAAACGAGGAGGAAGAGGAGCTGGACTTTACAAAAAACAGTCACTCAGGAAACACCGAAGAATCAGTAGATACAGAAACGTCGGAGGCTGATTTTGAGGGTGAACTGCCCTTGGCGCTTTACCGACCAAACAACATCGTTTTTCTGATTGACGTGAGCCAAAGCATGAACCAAAGCGGAAAGCTGGAAATCTTGAAGGCATCGATGTATCGCTTGATTGAGGCGCTTCGTCCTGGAGATGTGGTGAGCATCATGAGCTATGCTGGAGAAACGAAAGTGCTTTTGGAATCCTGTTCTGGGGCAGATAAAGACAAAATGGTGGGGGTGATAAAAACGCTGAGTGCTGGTGGAATGACGGCTGGAGCCAAAGGATTTCGATCTGCCTATGCAAAATTGAGGGCGTCTTGGTTGATGGAGGGGAACAACCAAGTGATTGTGGTGAGCGATGGAGCCTTTCGAAAGTCCGATAATGAGATCATCAAAAAGGTGGTGAGAAAAGAACAACGAAAAGGCGCAATTACGACCCTCGTAGCGGTGAAAAGTACAGATTATGCGGAAAAAACACTCCGAATTATTGCCGATGAAGGTAAGGGGTCTCTTGTAGAATTGGAAGAATATGACCGGGATACCGAAGCCTTATTGGACGAAATTAAAAAACAAAGCTTGAGGAGATGAAAGGAGAAACTATCTTTGCAGGGTGAAGGAGAAAAGAGCATACATTATTGGAATTGCAGGCGGAAGCGCTTCAGGAAAAACAACCTTCTTGAAGGAACTCTGTTCGCATTTTCAGCCCGAAGAACTGGCTTTGGTGTCGCAAGACAACTACTACAAACAACGCCATGAACAAAGGGTAGATGAAAACGGTGAAATCAATTTCGATTTACCCACAGCCATTGATCTCGATCATTTCTACCGAGATTTGAAGGAACTGAGTGAAGGAAGGAGCATCAAAAAGAAGGAATACACCTTCAATAACGATGAGAAATCGGCCGCAGAAATTACCGTTGCTCCGGCACGCGTCATCATCACAGAGGGCTTGTTCGTTTTTCACTACAAAGAAATTGCCGCTATGATGAATCACAAGGTTTATTTTCATGCTGATGAGGCCCTGCGCTTGGACCGAAGAATTCAACGCGATGGAGTGGAAAGAGGTTACCCCGAAAGCGACGTGCGCTACCGCTGGGAACATCATGTTCGTCCGGCAGACCAAGCATTCCTTGAACCCCACCGTGAGGATTGTGACCGCGTAATCGTAAATAACATCTCATTTCAACAAGAATTGAAGGAGCTTGAACGCTTCATTCGCAAACAAATTGAACGATGAAGAAAGTATATCATTTGGGTACCTGCAGCACCTGTGTTCGCATCATTAAAGACCTCCAGCTGGAGAGCAAAGGTTTTGATTTTCAAGACATCAAAACGGATTCCATCACGGCAGAACAACTCGATGCCATGAAGGAAAAAGCAGGTTCCTACGAAGCCCTTTTCTCGAAGCGCGCCATGAAGTACCGTTCCATGGGCTTGAATGAGATGGAATTGGGAGAACAAGATTTCAGAAAGTACATTTTAGAAGAATACACCTTCCTCAAAAGACCAGTGATTGTTGTTGGAGATCAACAGTTTGTTGGAAATGCAAAAAGTACGATTGAAGCGCTGAGAGATGTCATCGCTGAGTAGTAAAGAACGTCTAGCGGCCCACGGTGCTTTGCTTGCGGTTGCGTTCATCTACGGGGCAAATTACCTCATTGCGAAAGGCCTCATGCCCGATTTGATTCCGCCATCAGGGTTTATTGTATTGAGAGTGGTGGGAGCTTTGGTGTTGTTTGGCTTGCTCTTCATGTTCAAGTACGAGCCCATCGATAAACGAGATTTGCTTCGGTTTTTCTTTTGCGGACTCACAGGGGTGGCCATCAACCAGTTGTTCTTTTTCAACGGACTGAGCCTCACTTCGCCATTGAATGCTTCAATTATCATGACGAGCAATCCCATTCTGGTGATGGTGATGAGTGCCATCATCCTCAAAACTCGCATCACACCCCGAAAAATTTCAGGCATTGTGCTTGGGGCGGGAGGCGCCATTTCACTGCTGATGTTGAGCGCAAGTACGTCCTCTGTATTTGCAAGTGCAAAAGGAGATGTTTTGATCCTGATCAATGCAGCAAGCTACGGAGTGTATTTGGTGATTGTCAAACCTTTGATGAGCAAATACAAGCCCACGACGGTTATTTTTTATGCTTTTTTGATGGGTTCATTGGTGGTGATTCCGGTGGGGGCTTTTCAACTCAAACAAGTGCAATGGGAGGCATTCACAACTTCTGACTATTCCGCGCTTTTCTACGTCATTTTGGGAACCACCTTCTTGGCTTACTTGCTCAATATTTTTGCCCTGAAACGTGTATTGCCAACGGTGGTGAGTGTTTACATTTACTTGCAGCCGCTCATGGCAGGAATTTGTGCATTGCTGTTTGCATTTTTTGGACTCACAGATTACACAGGTGATTTTTCTTGGAAAACCTTGGTGTGTGCCCTGCTGATATTTGTTGGGGTGTATTTGGTAAGTTTCAACCCGAAAAAAAGAGATTAATACTACCTTTAAAGAAAAAAGATCATGGCCATTCGCAGACCGTTCAACCTCAATCAGTGGATCGAAGATAACCGTCACTTGCTCAAACCTCCAGTGGGAAATAAAAACATGTATGTAGAAAGTGAAGACTACATTGTGATGATCGTTGCGGGTCCGAATGCCAGAAAAGACTACCACTACAACGAAACGGAAGAACTCTTTTACCAACTTGAAGGAGAAATCAACGTGCGAATTCAAGAGGACGGAAAAGCCGTAGATGTTCCTTTGAAAGCAGGAGATATGTACCTCCACCCAGCAAAAGTTCCGCACAATCCGAGTCGGTCAGAAGGAAGCATTGGTTTGGTGATCGAAAGAAAACGCACCGATCCCAATATGAAAGATGGCTTGCTTTGGTTTTGCGACAACTGCAACACGAAGCTTCATGAAACCTACTTCCCTTTGAACAATATTGAAAAGGATTTCTTGCCCCGATTCAAGGAATTTTATCAGTCTGAAGACTTGAGAACATGCAAAAACTGTGGGCAGGTGATGCCCGTTGATCCCCGATTTACGGCAGATTGATGGTGGTTTAGAATGGGTTTTAATGGTGTCTTGTTCCAAATAAAAAGCAACCTATTCCTTCGATCCTTGGTCTTAAGGGCAACAACTACCATTCTAAACGATACTATGAAAACGCATTCCCCCAACAAAGTAAAGGGCTTCCTTTTCCTTCTTTTTTCGCTCCTATGTCCATCGCTGTTTTTCGCTCAAACATGCACCGAAGGACAGGTCCTCTTCGAGTCCAATTTTGCTGATGGAGGTCCGGCCCAAATTTCATACTCCCTCATCAATGCCGATAGCGAAGAGCTCATTCTGCAAGGAGGAGTTGGTTTTGTGAACGATCCCAGTGAGGCTGTTGAGATTTGTCTTCCCAGCGCTTGTTATGCCTTAACGGTAATTGGAAATCCAGACCAATTGGCCTCAGATTTTTTCTATGCAGGAATCATTCTTGGAGGTGAAAATGTGGAGATGGACGTGAATGTTTCAGAGGGAATGATCCTCTATGAATTTTGCTTGTTAGAAAACTCCGAGTGTGCATATGAGATTGAAGTAACTCCTTCACCCAACCCTTGTGGTAGCTTCGTTTTTACGATTCCAGGTTTGGAAAATCAAGTGGGGATCCAGTGGTTTACTCCAGATGGAGTGGTGCACAACGGAACGGGAATTTTTGAATACACACCTGTATTTTCAGGTCCGCAAGAGGTTTGTGCTTTTTTCGAAACTCCAGATTGTCCAATGGGAGTAAATTTATGCGCCACTTTTGAACCGAATTGCGATCAAAATTGTGAAGTATTCATCTCTTACGATTTAACCGGCAACGGAGGCATCACGCTTTATGCCGAACAAATTTTCGGAGGGGTCTTCCCCGAAACGTACTACGAATGGTTGGTGGATGGAGAGTTCACCAACAACATTGGCTTTGTGTTTGAAACGGCTTTTGACGATTGTGAAGACCACGAAATATGTGTACTCGCTTGGAACGAGTTCTGCCAATCCGAAGCCTGTGTTACGATTCAAACTGACGGATGTGAAATGGATTGCCCAGATGAAATTGAAGTAACTCCTTCACCCAACCCTTGTGGTAGCTTCGTTTTTACGATTCCAGGTTTGGAAAATCAAGTGGGGATCCAGTGGTTTACTCCAGATGGAGTGGTGCACAACGGAACGGGAATTTTTGAATACACACCTGTATTTTCAGGTCCGCAAGAGGTTTGTGCTTTTTTCGAAACTCCAGATTGTCCAATGGGAGTAAATTTATGCGCCACTTTTGAACCGAATTGCGATCAAAATTGTGAAGTATTCATCTCTTACGATTTAACCGGCAACGGAGGCATCACGCTTTATGCCGAACAAATTTTCGGAGGGGTCTTCCCCGAAACGTACTACGAATGGTTGGTGGATGGAGAGTTCACCAACAACATTGGCTTTGTGTTTGAAACGGCTTTTGACGATTGTGAAGACCACGAAATATGTGTACTCGCTTGGAACGAGTTCTGCGAATCTGTGGCCTGTGTTACCATTCAAACTGACGGATGTGAATCGGACTGTCCAGAAACCATTGGCTACGGTAACGATGATTGTCATTATTGGTTCGAGGTGGGCAACGCTTGGGAGGATGAAAGTGTGTCGTGGTATGTGGCGGATATGGTGTTTCAAGGCGGACACTATTTGGAATTAGAGAACCTTGAGTTGTCTGGAGTCCAAACGGTAAGTGCCGTCATCAATAACGGACCTTGTGAAGGACAGCAGCTATCAATAAGTGTTGACTTCAATAGCGATTGCGGGTGCTCTGCCGATTTCGAATGGGGAATAACAGAGAACAATGTATTTTATGCGAGTCCAAACGATGCGTTTGACCAAGACATTTACTATTCATGGGTGATCGATGGAGAGTGGTTCACCGGGTCCATGTACGAAATTGAAACGCCATTGGAATGCGGGTCCCACGAAATTTGTCTCTACATGGAGAGTGGGTTTTGTTATACCAATTCATGTGAAGTGATTCTTGTTGAATGCCCCAATTGCGAGTTGGATCTTGTTTATGAAATGGACGATTGTTCAGGAAACTTTGTGATTCTCAACGAAGGCGTTAGCGAAATCTCCTGGTACCTGGAAGACGGCTCAGTTCAATACGGTAACAATCTGTACTTGGAATGGGCTGAAGATGGAGTTCATACCCTTTGTGCTAGTGCAATCCTTCCGGGTTGTGGCTTGGTGGATGGATGCATTACGATTGAATCCAGTGGATGTGAAGACGATTGCACGAACTTGTCTTTCGCTATGGACAGTTATGTGAACCAAGGCGGACCAAGCGCAGCATACATGAACATCACCAATGAATTGGGCGAAACTTGGTTCCTTTCTTCGGAGTTTGGACCCAATGATTTCTATTTCGATGGTGAGCTGTGTTTACCCGACGGTTGCTACGATGTGCTCATTGACACTCCCAACGGCACCGAAAATGCCGATGCTTTTTTCTCTGCGGTGTTCAATAATGGGGAAGAACTGCAATTCACCTACGGACCAACGTGGAACGGAGTGGTATATGAATATGGTTTTGCATTGAACAGCGATTGTTCTCAAGACGAATGCAATTTGAATGTTGAGGTCGCACAACAGGAGGGAAGTTGGTACTTGTTCAACGCCATTACAGATGTATGGGAGCAAAATGTAAGCTGGTTCATCAACGACGAATTCATTGCCTCGGGGCAGGTTTTTGCCTATGATTTTCCGGAGGGGAACCATGAACTTTGCGCCATGATCGAAACTCCAGATTGCCCAGAAGGAGTATGGTC
>CAZYPV010000012.1:50695-61801 GCA_964649515.1 uncultured Comamonadaceae bacterium
TTTATTGACGGACCACTGAGTTTTCAGTACACCCTCGATCCTGAAACTGCCGAGATGAATGTCGTATTTGGGGTGAATACCGATTGTGAAAACGCTGTTGAGGAAAGCACAGGAGATGAAGAGCTCAAGGTGTTCCCCGTGCCAACAAGCGAAAATTTGAACGTTCATCTCCCTGCAGCCAGTTTGGGAGGGGAATGGAAGATGATCAATGCAACGGGCCAACTTATCCAACAAGGAAAGGTGCGAGAAACAGGCGTGATTTCCTTCAATGTAGCCGATTTCGCCGCTGGTGTGTATCATTTCGAGGTGAGCTTTGATCGAGACAATCAAGCCCAACGTGCACAAGCAATTTGGATCATCACCCGATAAGCAGAAATTTTACGCTTATGATATGTGCAAAAACGGACCGTTCTCGAATGGTCCGTTTTTGGTTTATTCACACCTTATCAACAATTTTCATTTAGTAAACTACTGAAAGTGTTTTCTCTAGCTAAAAAATGGATTCTACATTTGTAAAGGAATCAGAAGCGTCTGGAACCAAGATGAAACCTCTTCTTTTTTTTCACGTAAAAGAATGCGGCAAAAGTCTAATTGCGAATATTGAACCCAACTTTAATATCAAAACCTAATCTTAAATTATGAAAGTACTTTCTACCCTAATGGCAATGATGCTGGTATTCACTTGTATCGGAACTGCCAATGCCCAAAACGGACTGATCTGTCCGGAAGAAATCCTCGTTGAACCTTTAGAATGTGGAACTTACGCGCTCAGCATTCCTAACATCGATACCAATGTCTCCGTAGATTGGTTTGTAGGAGGACTATTGCAAGACAGCACTACAGACAACCTCATCTACAACCAAGATTCTGGTGGAATGGTGGCTGTTATGGCCATCTACAACAGTCAAGAATGTGGTACTACAGAATTGGCCACCAACTTCGAAGCGCAAGATTGCGGATGCAGCGCTGATTTTACGTTGAATGTTGACGGAAACATGATTACCGCAACTCCTGAATCTTCACAGAATCCAGACACTTTCTACATTTGGGAAGTTAACGGTAGTGCAGTAAGCACGGACTTCATTTTGGAATATGAGGTGACGGGATGTGGTGATGTTGAGGTTACTTTGGTTCAAGAAGGACCCGTTTGTAACGAGCAAAGCACAGAAATGGCAAGTGTAGATTGTCCTTGTCCAGAAACCATGACCATCGAAGAAGTGACTTGCGGAGAATATACCGCAACCATAGATACGGAAGATACCAATGTTGTTGTGCAATGGTTCGTGGGAGGTGTTGAACAGCCGGTGAATGATCAAAGCATTACGATTCTTGCTGAAATGGCCGGACCACTCGATGTATTCGCTTTTGTAACTACAGAAGGATGCGACGGAGGTAGTGAAATTGAAGAAGCCATTATGGTTCCAGATTGCGATTGTAATGCTTCCTTCACTGAAAATGTAAACAACAATATGGGTGTATTTACGCCTGTTGAAGACGACGAACAAGGTGTATTCTATACTTGGTCTGTTAACGGAAGTTCTGTGAGCCAGTCGTATATTTTCGAATACACTTTCGAGGAATGTGGAGATTTCGAAATCTGCCTTACCAGAGAAAACCCAATGACAGGTTGTCTTGAAAATACTTGTACGAACGTGATGATCGAGTGCGAGTGTCCAGAAGCCATCGCCATAGAAAATCCTACTTGTGGAAATTACGTGTTCAGCATTGCTAATGCCGACGCAAACGGAACGGTTCAATGGTTCGTAGGTGGTGAAGAGCAAGACTCAAACGGAACAAGCATTGAAGTGATGTTCGATATGAGCGGTACTTATGACATCTTTGCGGTGTACAACGACATCAACTGCATGGACATCGAACTCGAAACAGCAGTTGAAGTACCGAATTGCGAATGCGACGCCAGCTTTAACGCTGATGTGATGGACAATGATGGAGTATTTACTCCTGTGCTTCCTTTCAACGAAAACTTCTTCTACTACTGGTCTGTAAACGGTAGCACCGTGTTCGAAGGCTACGCTTTTGAAACAACTTTTGAGGTGTGTGGAGAATATGAGGTTTGTTTGTTGATCGAAGGTTTGGATTGCGAAGATTTGAGCTGTCAAACGTTTGATATTGAGTGTGATAACTGTGCTATTGATGTGCAGGTGAATGCGGAAAACGGAGACATCTACAGTTTCCAAGCTTTGACCGAAGCAACAATGGTAAACTGGTCAGTAAACGGACAGTTCATCCAAGCAGGATTGGAATTTGTATATGAATTCGGTCCGGGTGAGTACGAAGTATGTGCAGAGGTGAGCGATATGGAATGTGCGGGCGGTTCAAGCGCTTGTGTTGATATCATCAATCCAGGTGCGGCTGACTGTACGGAACTCACCTACGTGATTGCGTTTGATTCCATGTTGGATGCAGAATTGATGGCTCCTTACATCATTAGCGCAATTGACGTGAACATTGAAGATGGTATTGAAGTGAACTCAAACAACATGCAAACCACCATCAGCGCTTGTGTTGCAGACGGATGCTACAATTTCGACCTCGATTTGGGAATGGGAATTGATGTTGCCTTTGAAGTAATGGCCTACGTGAACGGTGAGCTTGAATTCACTTACAATGCAGCAGCCATGGATCAAAATGCAAGCTTCGATGTTGGTGTAAATGTTGAGTGTACTGACAACGTAAACAACCTAAGCGCCATCAGCATTAACGCTTATCCAAACCCAGCAAATCAAACATTGAACCTCGATTTACCAAGTGATTTGAACAATGCTCGTTTGTTCATCACCGATGCAAGAGGAAGTGTTGTGCGTAACATGACGCAAGTAAATGCAGGAATGAGCAGCATTTCAGTGGCTGATCTTGCGAACGGAATGTACACCATCACTGTTCTTGGAACACAAGGCAATAGCGCCGTACAATTCAACTCAAGAGTGGTTGTGCAGCACTAATTTGTTCCTCAAATAAATTCTTTAAAAAAGGATCCTGTTTTGGCGGGGTCCTTTTTTTTATGCCTGAAACATGGATAAGTTGCGTTTTTTAACGCAAACACGCCAAAATTCGAAGTGTTCCAAGTGATTGATTTTCCTAACTTCGCACTCGTCCAACTTTTAGGAAAAGTAACATGAAGTATCAAAAAGTAAACCTACTCACCGGGTGGAGCATTTGGCTCATTGCAAGCATTGTTTATTTGCTCACCATTGAGCCCACCTCGAGTTTTTGGGATTGTGGAGAGTTCATTGCGTCGGCATTCAAGCTCGAAGTGGGTCACCCCCCAGGAGCCCCGCTTTTTATGATGTTGGCCCGAATGTTCTCCATGCTAGCACCGGCGGGGAAAGAAGCCATGGCGGTAAACATCCTTTCGGCCATGTGCAGCTCCTTCACCATTCTGTTTCTTTTCTGGACCATCACCCACTTCGCCAAGAAAATTGCCCTGAGAACGGGTGAAATGACCAAAACAAAGATGGGTGGTGTAATGGTTGCTGGAGCCATTGGCGCTTTGGCCTACACGTTCTCCGATTCATTCTGGTTCTCTGCGGTAGAAGGAGAAGTTTATGCGATGTCGTCCCTCTTTACGGCCCTTGTTTTCTGGGCAATTTTGAGATGGGAAGCACTTACCACCAACGACGGTTCTGAATTGCGTTGGATCATCTTAATTGCATACCTCATGGGGCTTTCCATTGGTGTTCACCTTTTGAACTTGCTCGCCATTCCCGCCATCGCTTTTGTGTACTACTTTAAGAGATATCAACCCTCTGTAAAGGGAATCGCCATTACGACGGTGGTTTCTTTGGTGGTTTTGGGCTTCATCCAATCGGGAATTATCCGTGGATTTGTTCTCATGGCCGCTAAGTTTGAACTGTTCTTCGTGAATTCCATGGGAGCAGGATTCAATACGGGGGTGATGGTGTACGCCGTGCTCGTGATTGCGCTCATTGCCTTTGTGCTGTGGTTCACCCAAAAGAAAGGGTATGCCGCACTCAACACCATCGCCTTAAGCACCACAATGATTCTCATTGGCTACTCCACTTTTGCACTAATTGTCGTAAGGTCAGCAGCAAACCCACCAATGGATGAGAACAACCCAGAAAACATTTTCTCGCTGCTTTCTTACCTTAATCGAGAACAGTATGGCGACCGACCACTGCTTTTTGGTCAGTACTTCAATACACCAACCATCGCCGATGATCCGTATCAAGACGGTTCAAAAACTTGGGTAAAAAGTTACTCGGTGCGAAAAGAGGGCCGCGGAAGAACCTCAACCCTCATTCGTTCATACAGAAGTGAATTTGAAGCCAAAGCATTTGCTGAGGAGCTGGGAGACAAGCACTATGTGCTGGAAGAATACATCGACTCGGGGGAGAAACGAGACGCTATTCCAAACTACGACCCAGAATACAGCGGTTTCTTTCCAAGGATGTACAGCTCTTCTGCCAACCACATTGCTGAATACAAGCAATGGAGTAACTACAAAGGATGGCAACAAACCCGCGTGTATTTCAGTCCGTTTACCGAACAAAAAATGGATCGGGAGTCGTTTGCGATTCATCTGGACCTCGAGGTCTTAGGCAATGGAAAAAGCAAAGCAGCATTGGAGCGTGATTTGAACAAGCTGTTCAGAGCTTATAAGCAAAAGCCGAGCGATTTCTTCGATGTGGTTTCTGCCAACGAGATCGTTGTACGCAGCCCAGGCTCTAGTCAGCAACAAAGCGCGGTGCTCAACGATGAGCAAGTGCGCTACGCCTTGACGCAATACCTCACAGACGTTTTGAGCGAGAAACTAACGGAAGGAAGAGCAGCTGTTCAAAGCAAAGAAGCCCTGAAAGCAGAATTGGAAAGAGCGGTGAATGAGCTCATCATGAGAGCAAATCAAAGCCGTTCTGAAGAAGACCGCAACCGTGCTGAGTTTTATCAAAAACAATTGGCCGAGTTGCAGAAAGAACTCCTTCCCACTTATGGCGAAGACTTCCGCTACTTCATGTCTTACCAAGTAAATTGGATGTACTTCCGCTACTTCATGTGGAACTTTGCAGGGAAACAAAACGACCTTCAAGGACACAAGGGCTTCATCGATGGGAACTGGCTGAGCGGTCTGAATTTTATTGACGAAGAACGATTGGGCAACCGAGATGAAATTAGTCAGAAACAAAAAGACAATCGCGGGTTTAACCGCTTTTACTACCTCCCGCTCATCCTAGGTTTGATGGGCTTGATCTTTCAATTGCTAAAAGCGCCAAAAGACTTCACCGTTACTGGTCTCCTTTTCCTTCTTACAGGCTTGGCCATTGTGGTTTATTTGAATCAATACCCATTGCAACCACGTGAGCGAGATTACGCCTATGTAGGGTCCTTCTATGCCTTTGCGATTTGGATTGGCTTGGGTGCTTTTGCCCTCTTTGATGCCGTAAATCTCAAATGGAAAGATTTCGGACCAATGGCACTGCTCACCGTAGGAACGGGCATTGTGCTGCTCACAGTAGAGAACATCGTGGGCGACGATAATGTGTGGTCATTGTCCATCTTGTTCATGAGCGGAATTGCACTTCTAGCTTTGGCCGTGATGAAATTACTCGGACAAAATGCGAGTATTCGAATCGCAGCGGCTGCTTTGATAGGGCTTGTGGTGCCGGGAATAATGGCGGCAGAGGGGTGGAATGACCACTCACGTGCAAAAAGAACAACGGGTGTGGATTTTGCGAAGAACTATTTGGACAGCCTAGAGCCCAACGCCATCCTTTTCACCAACGGAGATAACGATACCTTCCCGCTTTGGTACGTTCAAGAAGTGGAGGGGTATCGCACCGATGTTCGAGTGGTGAACCTCAGCCTATTGAACACCGACTGGTATGCTGATCAGATGAAACGCGCGGCGTATGACTCTCCGCCAGTTCCTTTTTCAATTCCAGAATACCAGTACCGTCAAGGAACCAGAGATGTTGTTTTACTCAATCCTCCGGCAAACCGAGAAGATCCTTATGTGAATTTGAGCGAGGCCATGAAGGTGGCTACGGACGATAACCAACGACGCGACTTTGGTGACGGAAAATCGTATGCTTACCTCCCTTCTTCTGCTTTGAGAATCCCTGTGGATTCAGCGGCAGTGGTGAATGCAGGGGTGGTGGCTCCGGAAGATGCGGACAAGATTGTTGACGCCATTGAATGGACCATCACCGATGGAAGCGACCGACCAAAGAGCTACATCCTCAAAAATCACTTCTTGGTGCTGGATTTGTTGAACAACAACGACTGGAGCAGACCCATTTACTTTGCGGTTACTACCGGTCCAGATTCATACATTGGTTTGAACCAATATTTCCGTTTGGAAGGTTTGGCATATCGTTTTGTGCCAATTGAATATCCCGAAAACAGAAATCCAAATGTGCTCGGTGGTTTTGCCAGTGATTTGATGTATGAGAAAATTATGAACGACTTCCAATGGGGAGGGATGGATGATGTTTCGGGTGTTGGAGTTTACATGGATGAAAACAACCGTCGTATGTCAGACAACCTCCGCCTCCAGTTCTCCAATCTTGCAGAGCAGTTGATTGAGGAAAGCAAGAACAAAAAGGCGCTAAATGTTCTCGACAAGATCATTGAAATTACTCCTGAGAAGAATTTGCCTTACGACCGAATCATGCTTCCTATCGTGGAAAGCCTCTATGAGTTGAGTTCAAACGACACGCTCAAAACAGGCGCTGCGGTAAATAGCAATCTCAGTGAAGAAGATCGTGCTCGTGCAAAGGCTTTGGCCGATCAAGTTGGTGAACGTTTGTTCAGCATTTTTGAAGACGAAACCGATTATTATCTCAGCCTCGATCCGGAATACTACAACGAAGTGGTGGGAGAGGTGAGCTTGATGACCCAGATCAACGAGCGTATTCAGCAAGTGCTGCAATTCTATCACCCAGAAGACCCCAAAGCCAAAGATTGGCAAGAACGACTCAAAACGATGTCTAAAAAGATCGAAGCCAAAGAGAAAGGGGTAACGATTTTGGACGACGTTGAGTTCTAGAGAAAAGCTGCTTCAACGGCATCTTGTGGATAGCGGCAAGATGGAAGAGAAACGAATAAAAATAAAGCGGGGGGATGTTGATGCATCCCCCCGCTTTCTATACGTTTTAACCAAAAAACAATTAACTAAATAAAGTCACTTCTTTGTAACCACGAGGAAACTTGACGGTCTTGCGGGTACGTTGGTAATACTCGCTCCAAAGCGGACCGTTGAAATCGTAAACGTCGTTCGACGATTTTTTCTCAGAAAGATGAGGTTTCATTGTCTTCATGATACATTAAGTTTAGCGTTGTGTGTGAAAGACGGCTTTTTGGAAAGAAGGGTTGCACCAACAAGACTTCTTTTGTTCAATTGCGCGTTTGAAAACAGATTTCCTAACTTTCGACCTCCAGAAACCCACCATGGAAAAGCCATTTAAAATATTTGTTGTAGAAGACGATCCCTTCTATGGAGAGCTCTTGGAGTACATTCTCAATCGGGATCCCGAGATTGAAGTGGAGCTCATGACGAGTGGGGCGGAATGCTTGGAAAACATGTACAAACATCCCGATGTGGTGACCCTCGATTACGGATTGAATGACATGAACGGTTTGGAGGTGATGGGCCGCATCAAAGCTGCCAATCCTCAGGTAGAAATCATCGTGGTTTCTGGTCAGCAAGACGTAGCAACCGCGGTAAACATTTTGCGCAACGGTGCTTACGACTACCTCGTAAAAGATGAAGAAGCCAAGGACCGTATTTGGAATTCTGTTCAAAAAATTCGAGATAAAAAACGCCTGGAGTCGGAACTCAATGAACTTCGGGTAGAAGTTGGAAAGAAATACGAGGTGGCCAATTTTGTGGGACAATCCAAGCCCATTCAACACGTGAAAAGCCTTATCGGAAAAGCCATTTCAACCAACATTACCGTATCCATTACTGGAGAAACAGGAACGGGAAAGGAAGTGGTTGCTAAGGCCATTCATTATAATTCCAAGCGGGTTGCCGGAAATTTTGTTGCCGTTAATGTTGCAGCCATCCCCACAGAGCTCATTGAAAGTGAGTTGTTTGGTCATGAAAAAGGGGCGTTCACCGGAGCAAGCGTTTCGCGAAAGGGGAAATTTGAAGAAGCCAACAAAGGTACCCTCTTCTTGGATGAGATTGGCGAAATGAACCTCAACATGCAAAGCAAATTGCTACGTGTGCTTCAAGAACGAGAAGTAACAAGGGTGGGAGGAAATAAAGCCTTTAAACTGGATGTGAGACTCCTCGTGGCCACCCATAAAGACCTGGCGAAAGAAGTGAAAGAAGGACGATTTAGGGAGGACCTCTATTATCGACTTTTAGGCTTGCCCATTGTACTGCCACCACTGCGCGACCGCGGAAACGACATCTTGATTTTGACCCGTTATTTCCTCGATTCCTTCGCGAAAGAGAACAAAATGGAAGCGAAATTGCTCTCGCCCAAGGCAAAAAACAAGCTCATGACCTATTCCTTTCCAGGAAATGTAAGGGAGTTGAAAGCCATTGTGGAACTTGCCGTTGTGATGAGCGATTCTCAAATCATTGAGGAGGAAGACATACGATTAACACCGCTCAATCCTTTGACTGATTTTCTAAGTGTTGAAAGCAGTTTGAAGGAGTACACCCATAAAATTGTAAGTCACTTTTTAGAGAAGTATGACCACAATGTAATGCTGGTCGCAGAAAAGCTGCAGATTGGAAAATCCACCATTTACCGCATGTTGAAAGAGATGGGCAAAGGGTGATTCGTCAAGACTAATTGCGCTCTTCAACCTTCACCAAACGCTGAGTTCGAACAACATCAGGAGTAATCAATTGAAGAAAATAGATTCCTTCTTCGAGATCCGTCAAATCCAAACTTCCTCCAGAAAAAGCCGAAAATCGCTCAACTTCTTGTCCGCGCAAGTCCAAAATCACCAAATCAACCACCTGATTTACCTGCAAAACACAGCTTCGTCGCACGGGGTTGGGAGAAAGCATAAATGACAAGTCTGAAACCTCAGTCGTCCTCGGGAAGTGTTGAGCAAAAGCGCTTGAATTCACATCAGCCACAAAAACCAAAGTGAAGAAAGTAAAAGACAATCCTGTGAGCAAAGAATGAACACGCATGTAGGATTGTACGTCATTTACAAATCAAAGGTTGCAATCAGTAGGGGAAGCTGGGTGCACTTTGTACCTTTGCACTCGAAAGGAAATGAAAAAGAAACGCATCATCATATTGGCCTCAGGTGGAGGCAGCAATGCAGCGAAGATCTTGGAACACTTTCAAAACCACGCGAAAGCAGAAGTGGTGATGATTGGGAGCAACAGGAAAGAAGCTGGAGTGCAGGAACATGCCCATGCGCATCAAGTTCCCATGTTCTTTTTCAAGCGAGAAGAACTGAACGAAGGAAAGGTGCTGGACTTCATCCAAAAGATGGAGGCCGACCTGATTGTTCTCGCTGGATTTCTTTTAAAAATACCCGAAGCCTTGGTGTCGGCCTACCCCAATGCTATACTCAACATTCACCCGGCCTTGCTTCCGAAATATGGAGGGAAAGGAATGTATGGAATGAATGTACATCGCGCCGTAAAAGAAGCGGGGGAGAAGGAGTCGGGAATCACCATCCATTATGTGAATCAACACTACGATGAAGGGCAAATCCTCTTTCAAGCCAAAACGCCCATTGCCGAAGAGGATACCGCAGAAATCATTGCAAAAAAAGTACTGGCATTGGAACACCTTCATTTTGCCCGTATCATTGAATCCATTTTATAAGCATGAAATTTAATTTAACAGAATTCTTTTCCGCGAGCATGGTGATGTTTGCGGTGATCGACATTATTGGTTCCATCCCATTGTTGGTGGATATCAAGAAGAAAACAGGTGACATCAACGCAAAGAAAGCCACCTTCGTATCCCTCATCATCATGGTGAGTTTTCTTTTTCTGGGTGAAGGTTTGATCAAGCTCTTTGGAATCGAAGTTCACTCTTTCGCCGTAGCGGGGTCCTTTGTGCTTTTTTTCCTTTCATTGGAAATGATCTTGGGTGTTCAGCTCTTCAAACCCAGCGAACACAGCACAAAAACGGCCGCCATCGTTCCCATTGCCTTTCCCATCATTGCTGGGGCCGGTACCATGACTACCCTCATCTCTTTACGCGCGGAATACCAGCAAGTGAACATCCTTGCCGCCATTTTCGTGAACATGATTTTGGTGTACATTGTGCTGCGTCTGACCAAGCGAATTGAAAAAGTACTCGGTGAAGGAGGAATTGCTATTTTGCAAAAGGCCTTTGGAATCATCCTCTTGGCCATTGCTGTAAAATTATTCACTGCTAACGTGAGCAAACTCTTTTGAAAATAGTTGAAGTTTATACCGACGGCGGCGCGAGCGGAAACCCCGGTCCGGGAGGTTATGGCGTTTACCTGCGCTATGGAAACCACGAGAAGGAATTTTCGGAAGGTTTTCGCTTAACCACGAACAACCGAATGGAGCTCTTGGCCGTGATCAAAGCCCTCGAATGCCTCACCAAACCCGGACAAAACGTGCACGTCTATTCCGACAGTAAGTACGTGGTGGACGCTGTGGTGAAACGTTGGGTTTTCAATTGGGAGAAGAAGAATTTTGAGAAGAAAAAGAATCCGGACCTCTGGAAACGATTCCTCGCGGTTTATCGTCAGCACGAAGTAACCTTTCACTGGGTTAAAGGTCACGCCGGTAATCCCTTGAACGAAAAGGTGGATGAATTGGCTGTTGCTGCATACAAAACAGGTAATCTTTTGGTGGATGAAGGGTATGAAGCCGCTACAAAACCGCCGAACTCACTGTTTTAAGTTGCTCGATTCATCAGGTTCTTTTAAAAAAAGACATTCGTTAGTCGATGTTCTTCACGACTGAATAGGTTGAAGTCGCTGCGCTCGGGTTGAGGTCGCTGCGCTCGGGTTGAGGTCGCTGCGCTCGGGTGGAGATTGCTGACGCAATGGTATAAGCTAGGGTGATTATAAGGCAGGATTTCGAAAACTTATAAAATCGACATTCGTTCATCGATGTTCGATATTCTTTTTTTGATTTCAGAACAAGGAATGTCGATTAACGAT
>CAZYPV010000013.1:0-17563 GCA_964649515.1 uncultured Comamonadaceae bacterium
AACGCATCGTTATTAAACCGCTGATGAGCTAAGAAAACGTATTCCTCACCCATTTACTTGTACTAAAGCGGATATGCATTTTTTCAAAAAAGATTAGCCTCCTAAAAAGCATAACTCACCCCCATCATCGCATTAAAACGTTGCGCGGCAAATGGTGTAAACGAAACATATCTGCTCGCCAAGAAATTATTGAACTGAACCCAAGCACTCAATCGCTTAGTGTAGCGGTATTCAAATCCGAGGTTGGCATCCACATAGCCCTTCAAGTTGATTACCGTGTAGCCAGACTCACCGATTTCCTGACCTTCTTCAATGGCAAGAATGCTTTTGGCTTTTCGTTGCCCCACAGTGAAGACATCGGCTTTGATCATGAGTTTGTCGCGCAAATTATAGCTGGCACTTAAGGTAAGTTGGGTAGTAGGCTGGTACCACGCATATTCCTCCACCTCAGTAGAGTAGAGGAAGTAATCTCCCCGGGCGAAGAGTTTGAGACGGTCTTCACTGTTGATGCTCACTTCTCCACTCAAGTTCACTACCGTGAGGTCGTCGTAAATGGTGTTGAAGGCATTCCCCACTCCAAAATCGACTTCTTGATTACCTCCAGTGAAGGTACTATCATTCACAAAGTAGAGGAAGTTCTCATAGCGAGTGCGGCTAATACGTGCATTAAAACTGGTACTCGACGAAATCGTTCCTCGAATACCTCCAAACATGGTACTCTTCTGGTTGGTGTTCATTTGTTCATACTCCGAAAGCACCCAAGGGTTTTGCTCCGTAATGCTTCGGTAAGTGTTTTGAATCACTTCACCTCCCACACCGGCATAGGGAATGAAGAGGTCGTCCAGAAGGCTGTATTCTGCTTCAACCAATGGCTTAAAATAGAAGGGTTCTTCTTCACGCATATCGACCCACAATCCCATTCCTACGGATACTCGCCAGTTATCGCGAATGGTTGTTGCGCGGGGCTCCAGGGAGACGAGTGAATTTACCTTTCGAGGTTTATCAAGCGGGTTTTCAAGGCTCACAAACTCATATTGATCGTAATTCAAACCAAAATCCACACTAATGAGCTCGGTGTTTACAAATTTCCGACCATGAATCCTTAAGTCCAAATTGTTCTCGTTGCTCTCCAACTTGTCCCTGAAGTTGAAAAAGCCAACGGTAGCGTCATAGTTCATCTTACTGGAATCGCGGTAATAGCTCTTGAGGTTCACCTTTCCCCCAACAAAGTTGAAGCGTTGTTCTTCAAAATTACTCACGCTTACAGGGTTCACATCGGGATCAAAACCGTAGTAATTCACTACATCACGGTCCCATTTAAAATCTCCTTGCAAAGCATGCTTTTTAAGGAAGCGCCGACCCCAAAGGTTGATTTCGTTCTGCGAAAAGGAGTCGGGAATACTGTCTGCAACGGCAACACCGCCTGCCGAACTCAGGTGCTCATAACGAACACCCCATGTGCCTTGTCTAGACCTTCCATCGGTGTAATAGAAGTCGACCAAAGGAGTAGTATAAAGTCCAAAACCGGCTTTCACATAGCCTCTGTACAGCTTCTTCAATCGCGGTTCCACATTCACCTTAACGGCTTCAATGGTTTCAGGATTGATGCTCACCTGTTGCTTGTTGGGAATGAGGGAGTATTTGATCGTGGGGATTTCCACAATCGATTCCAAGGGCTCGGGCCAGTTGGACAGTTTATTCGCGTCTTTGAGAAAAATCACAAGATCACCTTGAAAGGTAACGTCCATGCTCAAACTGTCTTGGGCTTTACTTTCGAATGAAAAGAGGGCGAGCAAGATGAAACATGCAGCGCTCAATCGGTTTTTATTGCTTGTCTTCATCGTCTTCAATGCTTTGGTTGTCGTCTTCTTCACCTTGGAGGTTGATTTCAATTGCTCGATTTTGTTCTTCGTTTTGCTGGTCCGACTCCCGTTGGTCGAGAGCTGCGAGTTTTTGCTTGGCACTGTCCACCACCCATGCTTCACTCACATTGTCGATGATGGTGTTGAGCGTAGCCCTTGCTTGGAAGAGGTCTTCCATTCCAACATAGACGTCAGACAAGAGCAAGTAACTCTTGAACTTCCATTCTTCATAAGACGAAAAGTTTTCGATCATTTGGAAGATTTCTTTTTCTGCTGCTTCATACGCCCCTTTGTTGTAGGCAATTTCACACATCTTGTACTTGGCTTCCGCTGCTTTTTCGCCCCCAGTTTTCACGACTTCAACAAAATCGTAGTAGGCTTCATCCCAAAGTGAACGGTCAAAACGTATTCTTCCTCGCCACAAGTAAGCAGTGATTTTGATGTTTTCGGGAGTGTTTTCGTTGCTGATCACTTTTTCGGCATACTCCAAAGCATCGTCTTTTTGTCCGAGCAGATAATGGCAGCGCATTTGACCAATTTGTGCTTCCAGAACATTGTTTTTCAAACGGGCGAGATTTTCCAACTCGATGTAGTGATTGAGCGCCTGTTGGTAGTTCTTCTTGTTGTAATTCATGGTTGCTGCAGCTACCAAGGCTTCTTCGGAATAATCGCTCACTGGCTGAGAAATAACATAGTTGAAAGCATTCAAACTTTTCTCCAGTTCGTTCCGCTCGAAATAACAATTCCCGAGGTAATAATTTGCAGAGGTAGCGTAAAATCCGGGTTGATACTTTACGAGGTATTCCTCCAGTTTTCGAATGGCATTGTTGCAATCTCCCGTAATGGCGTAATCTTCTGCCGCTCGGAAAATCTTCTGTTCGATGTCGTCATCGCTCACACTTACGGCTGGGGGAAGGTCGCTGAGCAATCCGTTCTCAATAAGCAGGGGCTCAACGAGGTTGTATGCGTCCAAGGCAACTTGATCTGTGGGGTATTCCACTTTGATTCGGTTCCACAATGCCAAAGCTTCGTCCTGATTGCCACGCTTCACTTCAATCAAACAGAGATCCACCAAACTGTGTTTGAGGTATTGACTGGTGCCGTGTTCGTTCAAGATTTTGTCGTAGTACACCTTGGCCATGTTGTAATTATCCATGGACAAATAGGTTTTGGCGAGTTCAAATTTGGCATCTGCGGTGAATTTGCTACCGTCTTGATCTTCCAGCAGGTCTTTCAGCACTTCAATTTTCTTGTTGTTATTCCCCATTAATCCATAGCAAATGGCTTTTTGATAGAAGGCATAATCTTGATTTGCTCCCTTCAAAGCCATGGCGCGCTCGTAGTAATTGATGGCTTGATCGTAGCTTTTGGACACATAAAAACAATCGGCCACCCTCAAGAGTGCGTCGTTTTGCTTTTTGTCGTCATTCAAATTGTTGGTGTCCACAAACTTGCGAAACGCACTGCTTGCATCGATGTATTTCTCTTGCTTGAAGAGGGCATAACCCGCTCCATAGTTAGCAAGGTGGTAGAAGTTGCTATTGTAGCTTCCCGGTTCTTGTAGAAAGGCGTTGTAATACCCCAAAGCTTGGGAGTATTTTTGGCGGTTGTAGGCCAGTTCTCCTTTCCAAAAAAGTGCCTCGGCATTGATTCTTGGGTTCACGGGGTAGGTGCTCACTTTGTCGAAAAATCCATCGGCTTCCGCATACTTTCCAGCCCTGAACAATTCCACACCACGATTAAAACTCACCACTTGATAGGCTTCTTTAGTGCGGGTATCTTTGTTTTCAATGCGGTCCAACGAGGCGAGGGCCTTTTCGTAGTTTTTCGACTTCATGTACACTTGAAGCAGGAATTCATAGGCTTCGTCAGACCGAGTAGAACTTGGATAAGCCACCAGATATTCTTCAAAAGCGGTAATGGCTTCATGGAATGGGTTGTAGCTCAATTCATAAGCCAATTTAGCGTAGTTGAACAAGGCGTCTTCTTTCAATTCCATGCTGAAATCCATTTCACTGGCTTCTTTAAAAGCAGATCGGGCGTAGGTCTTTTGGTCGAGCTTCAAATAACAATCAGCCATATGATAAATGGCGCTTTGAGCAAGGAGGTCTTCCCCTTGAGAGGCTTCGTTCAGATGGTCCAGCGCTTTCTGGTTTTGACCTAAGGAGTAATAGGAATATCCCAACTGGAAAAATGCATCTCTTGATATATCGGCTTTATCGGTTTCTTGGTGATAAAACTCCAAATAGGGAAGTGCATCGATGTAATTGTTCTCTCGGTAATATGCGTCGCCAATGAGTTGAGCAATTTCAGGCTTGCGTTTGATATCTTCATCAGCTGTAGAATCGATGAATGCTGGTGCATAGGCGAGCATTTCACTGTATTTCCCTTGTTTGTAGAGGATTTGAGTGAGGTAATAGGGAACTACCGGACCAAAGTTCTCGTCTTCTGCAAGGGCCGAAAATCCGTCATAAGCATTTTGCCATTGTTCACTTTCATAGGCGATGTGGGAATAAAAATAATTCGCCGGGGCTTGGTATTCACCGGGCGTGTCTTTTACCGCGAAGAAATCGGTTCGAGCTTCATCTACCCGGCCCTTCATGAACAAGGCATGCCCCCTTTTGTAATGAAATTCCAAGGTTTGATCAGCATTGAGATCTCGTGGATCAACCAATTCAAACCACTCTATGGCCTTTTTGTAGCTTTTCTTCTTGTAGTTGTAAGTGGCCAATTCGAAGTACACCTTTCTCACCCACGGACTTTCAGGGTGTTTGAGTACAAACTGCTCCAATCTGAACTCGGCATCCTTGTGAAAGAGATACAAAGCACAAAGGGCAGCGTGGTATTCGGCGTTGATGTGTTGCTCCAAATGCCGATCAGGGGAGAGCTCCATGTAGCGCTCAAACCCTTTTTGAGCAGCGGCATACTTTTCCTTGTCGAAGAGGTCCATCGCTTCCCGATAAAATCGGTGCTCGTTGGTGAAGATCTCGGTTTGCTGTGCTTGAAGAGCGTTCGGACCAATTGCCCATCCGCAAAGGAGAATTAAAAGAATAAAATGAATTAATCTGATCATGTGTTTCCAGGTCATGTTCGTATTTGCAGCTTCATTCAAGAATCGTTCCCTTGTTCATTTTGACTTGGGGAAAGCTTCTTCATTTCGAACGTACTAAAGGTAGAAATGTGCTTGTCTTGGGAAGGGGGAAAGAGATTATTTTATCAACGCAATGGTGTGAACGTTATTATGTATGTCGAAATATGGAAATCCGGCAATGAAAAATCAAACATCGCTCTCCATGCTTCAAAAGGATTGGTTTGACCACCTCCTAATGAGATCATTTCCAATTCCCCCTTTGTGCATTTGGATTTGTGCTTCCAAATGATACCTTATGGCAAACTAAATGTTCGAAAGAATGCGAGAAACAAGTGTTTTTAATACCTTGAACAAACCAAGTGTGCTCGAAAAGGAGGAGCTCGTTCAATTTTTATCAGAACATCTTCAGGAATATGGTGATGATCGTGAAGACATTCGTCAGGCCATCAACTACAGCTTAAAAGAAGTGGTGTCGTTTGGGGGATTTACGGTAGCCATTAAAGAAGAAGACGAGATTTTGGCTTGTGCCGTGGTGAATCAAACAGGGATGAAGGGGTACATTCCTGAAAACATCCTCGTATATGTTGCTACGCACCGAGAGCACCGAAGAAAGGGCTTGGGAAAGGCCATTATGGATCAAGTCTTGGCCCATTCGAATGGAGATGTTGCCCTGCACGTGGAGAAGAATAACCCGGCCATTCGACTTTATGAAAAAATCGGATTTACCAATCCTTATTTAGAAATGAGACTAAAACGCAACAAATAGGCATGGCGCACATTACGCTGAGTATTCCAAAACTGAAACACAACTTTGATCATCTAAATGAACTCCTGGGTGAACGAGGAATTCAATGGGCCGCTGTTTCCAAATTGCTGTGCGGGAACAAAATGTACCTTGAGGAACTGGTACAACTGGGGATGAAACAGCTCTGCGATTCACGGGTAAGTAACCTAAAAAGCATCAAGTCGATTTCTGAAGACATCGAAACCATCTACATCAAACCTCCACCAAAGCACAGTATTGCCGATGTCGTGCGATTCGCTGATATCAGTTTCAACACGGAAATCGATACCATTGAATTGCTTTCTCAAGAAGCTCAAAGGCAGTCCAAGGTGCATCAAATTATCATCATGATTGAAATGGGTGAGCTACGAGAGGGGGTGCTGCGCGATGAACTTTTGTCTTTTTACGAACGGGTTTTCGAGCTGCCAAACATTGAGGTCGTCGGACTCGGAACAAACCTCACTTGCATGTATGGCGTATTACCGAGCCATGATAAACTAATCCAACTTTGTCTTTATGAACAGCTCATTGAGGCCAAGTTCAATCGGGAGATCCCATTGGTTTCTGGTGGATCATCTGTAACGCTTCCCTTGATTCATCAAAACCTTCTTCCCAAAGGCATCAACCATTTTCGAATAGGAGAATCACTGTTTTTGGGGAACGATGTTTACAATCATGGGGTTTTGGAAAACATGGAATGCGATGTATTCCAATTGTTTGCAGAGATTATCGAGCTCACAGAAAAGCCCAAAGTGCCCATTGGCGATTTGGGTACAAACCTTACTGGTGAGATGATGGAGTTTCACGATCAGTCGCAACACGAGGTTTCATTCCGTGCCATTCTAGACTTGGGTTTGTTGGATTTGGATGAAAACCATGTTAAACTAAAGAACCCTAATTTTAAGGTTGTAGGTGTTTCTTCAGACATGCTTGTTGTGGATTTAGGTAACAATCCCGATGGCCTTGAGGTGGGCGATGTGTTGGAGTTCAAACTCGATTATATGGGAATACTACGCCTGATGAATTCAAAATATGTTGAAAAACGAGTGAATAGGTAAAATGGACGATGGCTCAGGCAACCCGGCTCACCTTCATCAAAGTTTCGATTTTAGATCTAAAGGGAAAACAGCTTTTTTGACGTTCGCCCATTCCACAGGATTCTAGATCACTTTCAATACATTTTAACGTTTATTTGATAGTTAAGCGAACAAAAGCAATAGTAATGCTATTATATTTGCCGATCGTTACTATCACTATG
This sequence comes from uncultured Comamonadaceae bacterium, assembly GCA_964649515.1. Classification (GTDB taxonomy): domain Bacteria; phylum Bacteroidota; class Bacteroidia; order Flavobacteriales_D; family Sanyastnellaceae; genus CALKGK01. Next base: position 6,996 of record CAZYPV010000013.1, read on the forward strand.
GATGGATTGTATGCCAACTTACGTTTGCAGGTGAACGATAGCATTTACCTCAAGAACCCGGAGTCGAGCGACCTTGGTCAGCGCATCATCAGTGGAAGCATTGAGTTGATCAGCGAGATTGGTTTCGAGAGTTTTACCTTTAAAAAATTAGCCAATGCCATCGGGAGCACTGAGGCTTCGGTGTACCGCTATTTCGAAAGCAAGCATAAATTACTGCTGTACCTCACGGCATGGTATTGGGCATGGGTTCAGTACCGAATACTATTTGCCACGGCAAATGTTCCTTCAGCCGAAGAGCGTTTGATTCGCGCTTTGGATGTTGCCTTGGGTGTGCATGAGGTGGATATTCAGTTTCCGCACATCGATGAGCAAAAACTTTACCGTTTGGTCGTGGCCGAGTCTTCTAAAGCTTACCTTCACAAGCAAGTAGATGAGATCAACGACCAAGGTGTTTACACCAGTTATAAAGATCTTGTAGAATTGATAGGAAAGATCATTTTGGAGATTCAACCCAAATACAAATACCCCCACATGCTGGTCACTACTGTGATCGAAGGGGCTAATCATCAGCACTTTTTTGCCGAACACCTGCCCAGGTTGACCGACGTGGTTTGCGGTGAAAAAGGAATTACAAAGTATTACCAGGATATGGTATTGACCCTCATTAAAGCATCATAATGGAATCAAGCGAAGAAGTTTTAAAGCCCAATCAACGTTTTTGGAAACTGCTTAAGCCAGACAAAAGAGAGATCAGAAACGTTTATGCTTATGCTATTTTTAATGGTTTAATCAACTTGTCTTTACCGCTTGGGATTCAGGCGATTGTGAACTTGATTCAGGGTGGGCAAATGAACACCTCTTGGATCATCCTGGTGGCCATTGTAGTATTGGGTGTGGCCATCTCGGGAGCGCTGCAAATTTATCAGTTGAGGATTGTAGAGAATCTTCAGCAGAAGATTTTCAGCCGGGCTGCGTTCGAATTTGCTTACCGCATTCCCCGCATCAAGATGGAAGAGCTATACAGACACTACGCACCAGAATTGATGAACCGCTTTTTCGACATCATGTCGGTGCAAAAGGGCCTGTCAAAAATTTTGATCGATTTCACGGCTTCTTCCATGCAAGTGATTTTCGGTTTGATTCTCCTTTCATTGTACCATCCTTTCTTCGTGGCGTTCAGTTTGATTTTGGTGGTGTTGATTGCTGTGATTTTCAAGTTTACGTACAAAAGAGGTCTGCAAACCAGCTTGAAAGAATCGAAGCACAAGTACAAAACGGCTCACTGGCTCGAGGAATTGGCCAGAACGGAAACCACTTTTAAGTTGGCTGGAGAAACCGACTTGCCTTTGAACCGAACCAACAAACACGTCGGAGATTATCTCGAGTACCGCGAGAGCCACTTCAAGGTTTTGGTACAGCAATATTCTTTGATGGTGGTATTCAAGGTGATTGTGGCTTTGGGACTTCTTGCCATTGGAGGGATTTTGGTGATGGAACAGCTCATGAACATTGGTCAGTTCGTTGCTGCCGAGATCATCATCTTGCTCATCATGAGTTCTGTTGAGAAGCTCATTGCCAGTTTGGAAACGATCTATGATGTACTCACTTCTCTCGAAAAAGTGGGGCAGGTTACCGACCTTACCCTAGAAAATCAAACAGGTAACAATACGGGAGAGCTTTGCGAACAAAATGGTATGGAGCTGGAACTGAACAATGTTACTTTCTTCTATCCTGGAAAAAGCAAACCCAATTTGAGCGACATCAACCTTCACCTTCAACCGGGAGATCGTATGGTGATTACGGGTGGAAATGGTGCGGGGAAACGTTCCTTGCTTCAGCTCATGGCTGGACTCTATGAGGTGCAAGAAGGAGTGGTTTCGTTCAATGGTCTGCCCATGGGGAACCTCAATTTGTGTAACCTGCGTTCGTCCATTGGAGATTACCTTTCTCAAGAAAAACTGTTTGAGGGAACCGTGCTCGAGAATATCGGGATGGGCAGAAAAAACGCCACATTCGAAAACATTCAATGGGCAGTTGAGGCAGTGGGCCTGAAGCCGTTCATCCAAAGTTTATCTGACGGATACGAGGCTCACATTGATCCTCAGGGAACCAAACTTCCAAAAAGTACAGTGCAAAAAATGCTTTTAGCGAGAAGCATTGCCGATAAGCCCAAACTCCTTTTGCTGGAGTATCCTTTGGAGAACCTGAGAGAAGAAGAGCGAAAAGATATTATTTCGTTCCTCACTTCTCCCGAACAAAAATGGTCATTGGTGGTCATTTCTCGCGATCCATTCTTCTTGGAAACGGCCAATAAGATCGTCGTGATGAAGGATGGAAGAATAGTAGAAAAGGCATCTTAATGTTTACTAAGAGCTTAAAAAAAGTAGTTTTAATCAGAATCCAAGTAGCATGCTGAATATTTCAGATTTAAATGTCAAAAAATACATCAAACAAGAGAAGTTTTCTGCTCTGGATAGCGCTGAGAAGCGGGTGTCTGGTAACGTACTTCTTCGCTTGTTTGTTGGTTTGTTTATCGCTTTCTTGATCATTCTCTTTTTACCTTGGACCCAGAACATTCGGGCTCGAGGTGAAGTAACCACCTTGAAGCCGGATCAGCGTCCGCAAACCATTCATTCTGTGATTGCTGGTAGGGTAGAGAAATGGTTCGTTCAAGAAGGAGACTTTGTACATAAAGGCGACACCATTCTCTTCATTTCAGAGGTGAAAGACGAGTACTTCGATCCTCAACTTTTGGCCCGAACGGATGAACAGTTGAAGGCAAAGGAGATGGCGGTGCAATCCTACATGGAGAAGGTGAAAGCCCAAGACAACCAAGTGGATGCCTTGGTTCAAACCAGCCGATTGAAGATGGAGCAGGCCCGCAACAAGGTGAAGCAGGCTAATCTGAAAATTACTAGCGATAGCATCGATTTCCGGGCGTATCAACTCAATTTCAAAATCGCACAAGACCAGCTCATCCGGATGGAAGAATTGGCAGCAGAGGGATTGAAATCACAAACCGATTTGGAAAAGCGCCAGCAAGCTTTGCAAAAGGCGAAAGCAGAAATGATCTCCGCCGAGAATAAATTATTAACGTCTCAAAATGAGTTGATCAATGCTCAGGTGGAGTTGACTTCGATCGAAGCCCAATACCGCAAAGAAATCGCCAAGGCGGAATCAGAAAAATTTACGGCTTTGTCCAACATGTACGATGCAGAGGCGGTGGTAACCAAACTCCAAAACCAGTACATGAATTATTCGGTGCGTCAAGGCATGTATTACATTACGGCACCCCAAGATGGGTATGTGACAAAAGCCATTCAAATTGGTTTGGGAGAGACCATGAAGGAAGGGGAGGAGATCGTGAGCATCATGCCGGCGCAATACGACCTTGCGGTGGCAATGTTTATTCGCCCAATCGACCTGCCGCTAATGGAGAAAGGTCAAAAAGTAAGAATTCAATTTGACGGATGGCCGGCGATTGTGTTTTCCGGTTGGCCCAATACGAGCTACGGTACATATGGAGGAAAGGTCTTTGCCATCGATAATTTCATCAGTGAAAATGGAAAATACCGCATTTTGGTGGAGCCCGACCCAGAAGATCACCCTTGGCCAGACGCTCTTCGTGTGGGGGCAGGCACCAACAGCATGACGCTGCTGAAGGATGTTTTTGTGTGGTACGAGCTGTGGCGACAAATCAACGGTTTCCCGCCAGATTACTACAAAACATCAGAAAAGTCAGGAACAGAAGATAAAGCCAAGAAGTGATGAATCGGATCTTATGGATGTTTGCCCTACTCTTGCTCAGCGTCAGTTCAAATGCGCAAGAGAGCAGCAACGATAGTTTGAAGGTTTTGTCTTTTGACAGGTTCATGTCGCTGGTAAAAAAGGGACACCCACTCAGTGTGCAAGCCGGTTTACAGGAAGCATTTGGTGAAGCCACTGTGCAAGGAGCGCGAGGAGGTTTTGATCCCAAGGCGTATTCTGATGTAAGTCAGAAATACTTCAAAGACAGCCAATATTACAGCAACATCGATGCAGGAGTAAAGGTCCCAACTTGGTTTGGCTTGGAACTCATGGCAGGTTTTGAGCAAAATCAAGGGGTATTTTTGAATCCTGAAAACAGTGTACCCTCTGCCGGATTATGGATGGGTGGCGTAAGCATGGCTTTGGGGCAAGGGATGTTTATTGATGAAAGACGAGCCGGGCTCCGTCAAGCACAGATTTACCAGGAAAGTACAGAAGCAGAGCGGATACGATTGATGAACGAATTGCTTTTCTCAGCTGGAGAAGCCTATTGGGATTTTTTCAAGTCTTACAACAATTTGAGGATTTACAGAGGTGCTTTGCAGTTGGCCCAAGAACGATTTGTGGGAGTGAAGCAAAGTGCACGTTTGGGCGATGTCCCTGCCATTGATACTCTAGAGGCGGGAATTCAAGTTCAAAACCGATTACTCGCCCTTCAACAAGCTCAGCTCGACTTCGAAAATAGTGCCCTCTATTTGGGTGTTTTTTTGTGGGCTGATGGGATGGTTCCATTGGTGCTGGAAGACAACACGGTGCCGTATAGAGAAGATGAACTAACGGTGAGCAATGCTGCCAGCTTGAGTCAGGTCATCATTCAAGATTTGGTTCGTAATCACCCAGAACTCTTGCTTACGGGATTTAAAATTGAACAACTCGAAATTGAGGAACGCTGGAAAAGAGAGCAGCTCAAGCCGGAGATCAACCTCAAATACCAACCGCTCAATGAACGAATCGCCGGCGATAGTCCGCTCGCAAACTACAGCGTCAACAATTATTCTTGGGGACTCGAATTCAACATGCCGCTTTTTCTAAGGAAGGAACGCAGCGGATTGGCGCTTACCGGATTAAAAATTCGTGAGCAAGAGTTGGCTTTTGAGAACAAGCAGGCTCATCTTCAGAACAAATTACAAGCTGCCATCAACATGTGGGATGTGAGTTTTGAGCAAATTACCCTCTATCGAAGAACGGTTCGTGATTACGAGCAGTTACTCGCTGGTGAAAGAAGAAAGTTCGAAGCAGGAGAGAGTTCCCTCTTTTTGGTCAACTCCAGGGAGCTCAGTTACATCAATGCGCAGATCAAATTGGTTTCACTCATCGCTGAGAATCAAAAATCCATTCTCAAAACCAACTACGCTTTGGGTATTTTGGGCGATCAATAAATGGAAAGTTGAAAAGCTCGATCTTCGATTTTAATGAAACGAAAAAGCCCCTTTTCTCAGATGAAAGGGGCTTTTTTAATGGGTTTATTGTGGGGGCTTATTTGCTCACTGCTTCTTGGGCTTGTTCTACCGTTTCGCTCGCCTTTTCCAATGCGTTTCCAGTAGCTTCCAAAGCATCACTGGCCAAATCTTTAGCATTGTCTTCGACGTTCTCTACTTTCTCGTGAACGTGATCAACGGCGTCATGTGCATGCTCATGAGCGTGATCGATAGCATCGTGAATCGCTTCAGTAGCTCCGGCCTCACTGGTCTTTTCAACTTCAACTCCTTCGATGATCACCCCAGTAGCGTTCAAGGTCATTCCAAATTTGGGCTCAGTAATTGCGTCGATTTCTTCCTGTGGAGCATTGGCGTCTTCTTTCAAGTGCTTCAACATTTCAACAGAAGTGGTGTCTTTCGTAGCGGTTGCTTTAATCAAGGCTGTTTTACCTCCCATGCCTTCTTTAGGAACAAAGAATGAGTGATCGTTCATGTACACCATCACCGGCTCACCATTGCTTTGCTCAACGGTCATCCAGCATCCCATTTTGGCACAGGTTTCCACAATGTTGGCTTTTACCACACAATCAACAGTTCCCATGGTGTCAAGCGCTGCTGCAACTTCATCGATGCTCACCACCTCCGTTGCTTCAAAAGCTTCTCCGTAGCTTACGTTTTCAATGCTTGTTTCAACGATGTCACTTGCTGCGTCATCATGTGATTGACCTCCGCCGCAGCTCGCAAGCAAAGCAATCATTCCTAAGTAGAATAAATGTTTCATTTTGTTTTTTTGATTTGGGGCGAAATTACAAATTTCTCATGTCACCTTATTGAGTTGCAAATTTTTAGCATAAAAAAAGAGGAGACCCATTGGAACTCCTCTTCAAGTATGATTGATAAAGGATTACTTCACAGCTTCTTCTGCGTCATCCATCATTTCTTCAACTTTGTCAGCACCTTCTTCAGCTGCTTCGCCCATTTCTTCAACAGCGCCTTCTACTGCTTCTTCAACAGCGTCAACACCTTCTTCGATCACTTCACCAGCGTCTTCCATGGTTGTTTCAGCAGCTTCTGTTACATCAGTTACTGTTTCTTCGATTTGTGATTGAACTTCGGTAGACTCTGTGCTACCACCACAGCTAAACAAAACTGCTGCAAGTCCGAGTAAAAATAAATGCTTCATTGATATTAGATTTTGTGCAAATGTAATTTATTTCTTCATTCAACAAAATCCTTACATGCTGATAATCATAAATTCTGTGCGCCGGTTCTTTGCTTTTCCTGAAGCACTTGTATTGTCTGCAATTGGCCGCGTTTCACCGTAGCCTTTTGCTTTGATTCTCGACCCAGAAATTCCTTTTTTCTCCAAATATCCCTTCACTTCAAATGCGCGATCCATTGAAAGTGCGAGGTTGTCAGCCGCATTTCCTTCATCATCCGTATGTCCTTGAATTTCAATCACAATGCTGGGGTTGGCTAAAAGGTAGTCAGCAAACTCATCCAAAATGATCATGGATTCTCGATTGATGTCTGCAGAGGCGGTACTGTAGTAGATATCAGGAATCACAAAAGAGCCTCCTTTTTTCACGTCTTCCTTTACCATGTCCAGCTTCACAACGTCTGCTTGACGCTCTTCGTCTTTGTCTACGACGAGGTGGGTATTGAATGCAACGTCATCTCCGCTCACTTGCACCACAACGTCTTCTTTGCGTTGGATGTTGATTACTGCAGCGTACTTGCCATCGTCTTGGTTCAGTTCAATCTTTTGTGCGCTCTTGCTTTGTACGTATTTGATATTGATTTCGGCATTTTCGGGCACTTCGCCGTCTTTGGTCATAACTTGTCCTTTCAAAATCATCACCTTTTCTGGTTTGGCTTCTTCAGGAATGGGGAAAGAATAGATGTCCATGCCTCTGCTCCCGCGAATGGTTCTGCTCGCATAGTAAGCATATTCGCCATCGCTTGAAACGATCATTCCGTGCTCGTCTTCGCTGGTGTTTACAGGTGCTCCGATGTTTTTGGGCCGACTCCAAGTGCCGTCTTCTTGTTGGCGGGTGTACCAAATATCGTAACCTCCGCCACCGGGTTGACGGTCGCTCGCGAAATACAAGGTGTGAGAATCGCTATGCATGAAAGGTGCTTTATCGTTCCACTTGGTGTTGATGGGGGCGGGAAGGGCTTTGGCCGGACCCCATGATCCGTCGGCTTGTCGTTCGCTATAATAAATATCGGTATCGGGGTTTTGCGCTCCTTCTTTTTGAGTGCTCGCGCGAAGGGTGGCGAAATAAAGCGTTTGGCCGTCTCCACTTAAACTAGGTTGACTCTCCCAGCCGTCTTCCGTGTTGATTTGATCTCCCAAATTGCTCAGTTCTGTCCACACGTAGGACTTTTTGCCTGTTTTTGGATCTTCTGTTAGCTCATATCTAGTGAGATAAAGATCAATGTTTTCGGGGTTTTTCTCTACAGGATTTCTTTTAGCAATGAACAACTCCTTGTTGTCAACAGAGATACTGGCTCCGCCATAATTGTCCCCCATATTGAAGGGTTTTGGGAGGGCATCTCCACTGTCAAAACTGGCATTCAGATCATCTCTCAAGCTCCAGGTAAACTCTTCCACAGCTTTGGCCACATAATCTCCTTTGGCTTTTTTCATGTAATGACGCGTGTAGAACATGATTTCGCTGTCCGGACTCAATGCTGGGAGATATTCGTCTTTTTCGCTGGAAACGCCATCAACCAATGAAGGAGTGTAGGCGTCCGCGTATTTGTTGAAGTCGCGATAGAATTCCACATAAGGGATCACTTCCTCCACTTCGCCATACTTTTCTTCGTAGTCGCGAGCGTATTTGGAAGCATCATCGTTGGGGAAATGGAGAAAGAAATCGAAGTATTCCAAGGCCTCTGCGTATTGATTGTCTGCATAAGCCATGGCTCCGAGATAGTAGTAGGGTTCGCTGTGGTATTCCGGACACGCATCGGTCAGTTGCTTCAGCAAGACTTGGGCTGCTCCAAAGCTTCCACCTGTTCTCTTTGCTGTTTTGAATGCACGAACACCAAGTTGGAGCATGCATGGGTAGCAATTTTCATCTTCTTCTAGCGCTTCTTGGATCAATTCTTGGCGCTCTTCGAAGGAGTATTTACGCTTGTCTTCTGCTTTGCTCAGCAGCTTTTCGGCTTTTGAGCTTGGGGTGTATTCACATTCGTCTTGTGCTTGAGCTTCGTTCGAGAAGATGAAGTTCAAACCAACAAGAATGCTTAGGATTACCGGAATTCTCATAATCTGCAAGGTGCAATTATCCGACCAAATTATTTACCTGCGGCGGCATCAATTTTTTCATCGGCCTTTTTTCGAGCATCGGCCATGATTTTATCTGCTCGTTTTTGTGCCTCTTCTTTTGCTTTCGCCACTTTTTTATCGGTTTCCTTTCTCAAGGTTTCTGCAAGTTTTTTATTGGCTGTTTTTTCGATGATGTTTCCTCCTTTGTTTTCGAGCTTGCTTGCTTCTTCGTAGCCTGCTGTTCTTATTTTCTCAGCTTCAATGTTTGCTTTTGCTACAATGTCGTCGGCCTGCTTTTGAGCGTCGGCTAGAATTTGATCGGCTTCTTCTCTCGCTTTAATGATTGCATCTTCTTTCACGGCTTCAATTTGCTCTTTGACTTCTTCTTTCACCGTTTCTTTGATGTTTTCCTTCACACTTTCTTGTTCTCCCTTCAATGCCTCCCCGAAGTTTGAGCGAATTGTAGGGTCGTCCATGGTTCCGGTAACTTTTAAATTCACAGGAACAGTACTTCCAGCGCTAAAGTTGGTGCCCAATGAAGAATTGATGGTGCCGAGTAAACTTTGCGCTCCTTGTCCCAAATTTCCTGGGATTTTACTCAAAGGCAAGTCCATATCAATGTCGTAATCAATGTCTTGCTCGAAGCCCATGCTTCCTGAAATGGTTGCGGGCACACCGTCCAGTTTTACTACAAAAGGATCAAGCATAATTCGTCCGTCCACAAACTCAAAGGAGATGTTTACGTCCTTGAAGTTTTGTTTCGCGAGCTTTTCGATTTTAAGTTCTTTGGCGAGTTTATTCAGTGGAGCGAATTTTTCAATTTGAACTTCAGCTACACTCAATTTTCCACCTCCGTTCAAGGTTTGAGTGATGGGCTCCATTTTGCTGTTGAGTTCACCAACCATTTTCATGCTGGTAGAAAACTTTCCTTTACAGCTCTTAGCAATGGGTGCCATCTTTTCAATGGTCACAAACGTTTTCGCCGCTTGTTGAATGTCCATGTTCTGAATACCAAAGTCCATGTTGATGCTCGGGGTCTCAGGAATGGAATTATAGCTTCCATTAGCGCTCACTGTTCCATCCAGAATGGTCATTTTCACCCCCCTCAAAGCAGCTTCACCTTCTTTAAGGGTGATGCTTCCAGAAAGCTGGGTGATATCGAGGTCGTCATAGATCAGTTCATTGATGGAGCTGTTCAAAGCAAAGTCGATGTTTTTTGGTAAACGAATCACGGACATGCTGCTTGTGTCAGGGCTGGCCTCTTCATTTGCCATCGCTTCACTCGAAGTTTCCTCTTCTTCTCCCATCAATTCATTGAGGTCGATTTTCTTTGCGTTGAGATTGAAAACACCGTGAAGAGATTCTTCTTTGAAAACGTAAGCCATGTAATTATCAAACTTTCCGTTGGCTTTCAAATCACTCGCCCCAATGAGCGCGTCAAAGGCACTCAATTCAATAAATTCAGGATTAAAATTAAGGTAGGCCTTGTTCACGGCTACAGGATAATCAAGACTGTCCGAAGCGTATTTCATTTGCTGAACAATGATCTGTCCTTCTGCTAAAAAGTCTGGATAGCGCTCTTCTTCAATAGCGCTCATGTTTCCTCTCACTTCAAGGTCTGCATTGATTAAGCCTTCCAACACATCGCCTTGATTCAGCGGAATAGTTTGAGCGATTTTGCTCAAATCAACTTTGGCTTTGAGTGCACCGTCTAAATAAGGATCACTGTAGGGTGTTTTCACGAGGAGGGTGAGGTCAATAGGATTTTGTGCCATTTCCAAGTGAAAAACGGGCACGTCAATCCTCATGGCATCGTGGTCAATTCCCTTGGAAGCATCAATTTTAGCGTCGATTTGAATGTTTTCAATGCTTTCGGGTAGATCAGGATACTGAACTCGTCCGTCCACCACTTTGAGGTTGAGTCCGAGTCCTGGCATGGTAAATTCGTTGTAAACTCCTTTCACATAGCCGTCAAAACTCAGTTCACCAGCGGTTTGAATTCCCTCCATTTCAGCTTTATAAACTGAGGGAATAAGCGATAGCAATGATTTAAAACTGTTGTTCGG